>JAADJB010000015.1 GCA_013151035.1 Gammaproteobacteria bacterium | reverse complement strand
CCGATGGTTTGAATGATGGTGGTGATGTCTGTGATCTGGATGATGATAACGATGGTCTGACGGATGTGGAAGAGGCCGCCGCTGGTACTAATCCACTATTAGTTGATACCGATTCGGATGGTGTCAATGATAATATCGATAACTGCCCTGTTGACGCCAATACGAATCAGACGAATACCGATGGTGTGAATGATGGTGGTGATGTCTGTGACCTGGATGATGATAATGATGGTACCAGTGATATTGATGAGATTGCGAATGGTACCGATCCATTAGTACCTTTCTTTAGTCTTGACGACGATACGATCTCCCTGGTCGGTGGTGATACCCATACCATTACCCTGGAAGGTGCTGTGAGCCCGAGTTGGGCACTGGGTGCGAGTGGTGGGCCATTTGGTGTCCTGTCCGGTACAGCGGCTGATTCCAGGCTCTTTACTGCCAATACCGGATTGACCGGTTTTGAGACCCTGGTAGTGAATGATACCTTGAACGGTAATCCGATCAGTGACAGTGTGGTGATTGGTGTCTATGCACAGATGGCAACGGATATCACGACTCAACGTGGTATTGAGGTGGGTTCTACCTTGCAGATTAATGCAACCGGTGGTGATGTCAGTGGTTATCGTTATACCAGCACCTCCACATTGGTGGCTACGGTCAGTGGGACCGGTCTGGTGACCGGTGTTGCTGCAGGTACTATAACGTCAACGGTCGATGATCAGCGTGCCTATGATGGTGATACCGCTGTTAATAATACAACGACCGCACAGATTGAAGTGGTTGATCCGCTGACGGTCGCGCGTGTGACGGTCTATCTGGATACCGATACCAATACCACATCAACGATTGTTGCCAGTGGTGCCAAGGGGGCTTATACCTATGGTTCCGGCAATACGGCGGTTGCTGCGGTGAGTAATACGGGTGTGATTACGGCGGTCTCGGCGGGTACGGCGACGATTACAGTGACGGATGGAACCTATAGCAATATCACCACAACGGTAGCGGTGATCGTTAATACACCATTGTTGCTGAATGATAGTGATGGTAACCCGATTACGGGTACACAAACAGTGAGCAGTGGTAGTAGTCTGACCTTTACCCCATCCGGTGGCGGTGCCAATAATGATGTTCAGGTAACCGGCCCGGGAGGTAGCTGTGCGGCCTGTGTGACTGAGAATCTGGATGGTACCGGTACCTTTAATGCACCGACCACAGGCGCCTTTGCCGGTGAATATACGGTGACCTTTACCGATACCGATAGTGGCTTTGAGACCACGATGACGATCTCGGTACCATTAACGATATCGGTATCCGGTAGCGGCAATATCCTGGAGACAGATACCACGCAACGTATTATCGTAGAGGGTGGTGCCACCGGTGATGCCTATACCTTTACCGTGTTTGATGCAGCGAGTGCTGAGGATACTGCCGGGGCAATTGCCGTGGTAGCAGGTGCCACAGCGGCTAATAATACTGCAATGGGTAATCCTGTATGGGGCATGATCACACCCTCCGATGTGACGTTGTTGACGGGCTTCAGTGTACGGGCAACCAATACTACGAATGGTTCACTTGCCGCTGTCACCCAAGCGGGTCTGCGTGTGGTGCCAACAGTGATCTATAGTGGCGTGATTGTTAATGCTGCGGGTAATGCAGTTGATGGCACCGAAGGCAATCCAGCGTTGATGGTCTATGCGCGTGATCTGGATGATTCGGCACCGGTCAATGCCACGGGTCAGTTCTCTATCGTGATGCCTGAACCACCAACAGGTGCTGCGGATCATTTCTTCCAGGTTGCAGGACAGGGTTATATCACTGCAGAGATGGATGGTGCGGGCTTCATTGGTGCGGATAATACCGCGACCTTCCTCCTGACCGGTGCAGATGCCTCGATCTCGGGTGTGGTAAGTGGCCTGGGTGATGTCGATCAGGCTGAGATCTATGCCTTCTACACCGATGCTGCAGGCGTTGAGCAACGTATTGGCCCATCGGCTGAGGTCGGTAATGGCGCCTATACCATTGGTCTTGATTCCTCGCTGGCTTATACCCGTGTGGTAGCTATTGCCCGGAGTTATCTGGCGGCGGTGAATAGCAATGAGGATACTGGTTTTGACTTGAGTGGTAGCGATGCAACCGAGGTGGATCTGGCGTTGAGTCGAGCCAATGCCTATACCGTGGTGGTAACATCAGGATCTCTGATCTTTACCTTTACCGAGACCGCGAATGAAACCGACATCAGTACCTATGCAGTCACCGCTACAGATAGTAGTGGTGCAGCAGTAACGCCGGCATTAGAAGAGACGGGTGATTCGCTGGTGGCTACCTTTGTGGATGATCAGGACCTGGATCTGTTATTGATTGATGATGCGAGCGGTGATGTCGTGTTTGCCTATCACTATTCAGTAACCGAGCGGGCGGCAACCGATGGTGACGGTCCTTCGGGTAGTCAGCAGATTAATTCAGCGGCCGGTTTTGATGCCAGCTTTAATGGCACCGACCCCGATGCCCTGATGAACTTAGTCATTGTGATCATGCCAGCGAATGGTCTGGATACCAGTGCCATTACCGGTGGTGTTGATTCGGCAACCATCGAGGTCAATCTACTTAATGTAGGTGCTAACGGTGATGCCTCGGCAACCGGTGGTCAGGTGGTTGAGGTTAATCTCAATATTGTTAGTGGCGGTAGTCTGTTGGGTGACACCGAACGTAATGCTGCCCTGCAGGAGATTGTGATTACTATTCCGTTTGATACCAGTGTTATTGCACCGGGTGATATCGAGAGTGGTGTTTACCGGATCTACCAGGCGGATAGTCTAGCCGATTACCAGGCCGGTCGAGTCACCGCAGTGCCATTGACCGATATTATTGCAGTGGATTATGTCAATGGACGGGTGACCTTCCGTGTTGATCACCTGACCGTGTTTGGTGGTGGTGCCGCAGTTGCCAGCTCGGGCAGTGGTTCAGGTGGTAGCGGTCTGTTTGGTTGTAGTGTCAGTAATCAGCCTGTAGCAATGACCGATGCCGCTGATTGGTGGCTGGTAATGGCATTTGTTACCTGGATGGGGTTGTTGATGCTGCGTCGTCGCAGGGTGAGTGCCACTCAGAGGTAAGTGTTGGTGCGTGGTACGGCACCCTACGTAGGGTGCGTACTGCACAACATTTGCCTTGTTAGGCGATCTTTCTTGAAACCAGTTAAATTATACATCGTAGTAACACCATATTGGTTTTATTTGGGGCTTTCTCTATACACAACTAAAAACTGCTGCCAATGCTCGGCATATGATTGTAAATTTGTTGCCTTAGCACAGTACCTTGATGTTCCTCTTATTACAGCTGATAAAAAAATTATTCGGGAATTTCATGAGATTACTCAAGCTGCCAAATCATATCTCGCCTAACATGATGCAACATTGGATGAGGTAGAAACTGGCTCTGGTCATTGTTAGCTAGTTGAGGTTTCTGTCAGATTGTACTACCCTGATAATCAGAATAAAGTTGATGCGAGCTGATGATGGAGTGAGATCGCGCAATCAATTGAGGGATGATTGAAAAATGACCATTTCTTCCTGTAATAGAGTTTTTCTCGCCTGTGAAAGGGCGTTCTGTTATCTGTTTATGACTGTTTTTTTATTTGTTGCGTCTAGTGCTGGCTATGCCATGCCCGATAAAAATGAGGGACATGAATTGCTGATTGCCATTCAGCAACAATCTGAGTGGGAGCCAGGGGTTCAGCGACAGCTGCGCCAGATTGTGTTGGCAGCTGATGGTCGAGGGCAAGTGGTCAAATTTCAGGATGATCGGCCGGTAAAGATTGCAGGATTTCAATATTCCCCCAATGATTTTTTAATCTGGAACGAGGGCCATTATCGAAGCTTTGCTGATAGCTATGTGACAGAACCTATGGATGATGGTTTGCTGGTTGAAGGTGATCCAGCTTTGTTCGGCTTCTTTTTTATTACGGCTAATGAAGTGAAGATTATTGATGTTGAGCAGAATAGTAATCTGGCTCCTTCTGAGTTGACAGCGTTGGCAAAGCACCTGCAGGCTCTGGCTGAAAAGGCTGAATCTCTAACACCTGAAAAATATTATTTACGAGCGATGCCTCTGGGTGTCGGTCAAAGTCGGGAGGTGCGTGATGCTGGGGCTGTTCATTGTCTTGGCAGCCAGGATTTACCGCTAGTCTTGCAGCAAACATTAACGCTGCCGTTATGGCTGTTTCCACTTGATCCGTCTCAGTTTATACGCATTGCAGAATTCTTTCACTCTGACCATAGTGGTGAGTTTGTTTATATTGAACATGATTCAGGTCATGTGTTTCGTATTGACTTATTGCATTGAGATGGCTATTAGTTAGTATTAGTTAGGGTGTATAGAAAGCGGAATATTATAAATATATAACAGAGGAGTAGTATGCTATGCAATTAAGAAAAATGTACGCGCTGTTTTCCATGATGATGTTTTATTTCTTGCTGGGGTGGAGTGCGACGCTTTATGCGGCATCCAGCCCGTTAACCAAACATGATACGACTAGCGGGGTTGGCTTTTTTGATTTAACAGTGACCCTTGACTGGACGCCGGATCAGGCCGATAAGGACGGTCGCCTGAAAACGGCATTTGAGCAGTTTGCCAAAGATACCTTCATGATGACAGAGGGTAAACAAAAGATCCGTAAGTTATTTGTGTTTGTTGATAGCGCACAAATGAATAGTTCGGATATTCGTATGCTTGACAGTGGTGGACGTTCTAACGCGAACCCTGCGGGTCTCTTTAAAAATGGTGCGCGCATCCTGACTTATACTTCCTTCTCATCCGGTACTGTGCGTTCAAATACCTATATCGGTCACACCATTGCTCATGAATTTGCGCATTATGCTCATGCCTTGTATGACGAATACAGTGGTGGTCGAAGCAGTTCTTCGTGGCCGACTACGCCATTATCAGGAGATAATGCTCGCCCAACGATTATGAATAGTCAGGGTACTTATCAGGTATTTAGTACTATTACAGACTACGATACCGCACCGGAGCAAAAGACGGCACAGTGGCGCTATTATGGTTCGTCAGCCTGGGAGACGCTAGTGCGTAATCCAACGAATGATACTCGACCCAGTGCCTATCGTACTAGTAATGGTCGTGTGCGTTATGCTGAATTTAGCGGGGTGACTGCACCTGCGGCTACAGCATTGACAGCACCAACGACGGGATGGGATTCTGATTTTGAAATTATCTATATGGAAGGTGGTTCCATTGCTGTGTTGGTGATTGATGATTCAGGCAGCATGGGTGGTAGCCGAATGACAGCGGCAATCGGTGCCGCTAAGCAATTTATTGATTTGATGAGTCTGGGTGAAAAGGTCGCAGTGGTCGGTTTTGATAGTTCTGCTCGTGTCGACTTTGCGCTGACTGAATTAGTCGATGAAAGCAACCGGACAGCAGCCAAGGCAGCGATTGATGGCCTGTCGGCAGGTGGTGGTACGGATTTCACCAGCGCGCTGGCGACCGCGCAGACCGTTCTTGCGGCAACAACCTCGTCCGATAACCGCTATCTAGTGATGATGTCTGATGGGGAAGCCGATGCACCAGATACGAGTTGGTATCAAACCAATAGTGTACCGATCTATACCATTGCTTTGGGTGATGGTGCTGATGCAACTGTGTTGCAGTCAATGGCAAATGCAACTAATGGTCTCTACGTGAATTCACCAACGAATGAAGAGTTGGCCAATGTCTATGCCGAGGTACGTCGTGCTACGGGTGCGGGTAGTAATGAGACGCTGGCAGCTTCATCAGAAGCCGATTTGCTTACCGGTAATAGCAATACCTGGGTTACTAATATAGGTTCTTCGGATGGATCAACCTTGTTTCGTGTGGCCTGGGTTGCCGGTACGGTCGCTTTTCAGTTAACCGATCCTAATGGCGTCATTATCACACCTTCTAATCTGCCCGATGGAGTGACTTACTCCAATGATAGCAATTATGCGATCTATACCATCGATGCTCCGGCAAATGGTGACTGGACGGCGCAGGTAACCGCAGATGCAGATGGTAATGTGACGTATGAGGTTACCACTCAGAGTCTGTTGAATGTGGCGTTGTTGCTTACGGGCGGTAATTTTCCTGAACCTATTGGTATTATGGCCACAGTAACCGGCCCTGAGGCAGTCATTGGTGCTACTGTAATTGCTTCCATTGAGGTGCCGGTTGGTGCGGATGCTGTTGCGGATATGGCCTTGCGCGATGATGGCGTGGCGCCGGATCAGTTGGCTGATGATGGCGTTTATAGTGGAGTGTTTGCGGGTTATTCGGTTAATGGTGAATATATGTTCAATGTCATTGCCTCAAATCCGGATGGTGTAGCAACATTTGATTCCGCGGGTACTCTGGAGGCAGGGGATGATGCGGCAGCTGTAGCGTTGACCAGTTTCTCACGTGCTGCAGTGGATGATTTGACCGTTGCTGATGTTGTTGAGCAGCCAACTAACTCTGCTAACGCAACATTGCTTTCTGTCGATAATACTACAATGTGGGGTGCTATTACTGTCGATGAGGGTGTGGTCTGGTATAAGTTTAACGCAACACAGGGTGCAACTTACTATATTCAAACCAGTGGTCTGCTTACCTGGGATCTGAATGATATGGCTACGTTACTTACCTTATACGATACCGATGCCACTACTGAGCTGGCTTCCAGTTCGCATTATGATGGTGGTGATGTCTCTTATGTTGAATGGACGGCTCCAGCGACAGATACCTACTATGTGAAGGTGGCTCATGCCAGTCCGGGTACCGGTAGTTATGGTTTGACGGTAGGTGGAAGTAGTGTGTATTCGAATTCATTTGGTGTCAGTTCGAATGCTGTGGGAAGCTCTGGTGGTGGCGGGTTCGGGATCTTTGGCTGTAGTGTGAGTACAAATGCTGATGGTAGTGTTGATCCAACCCTGTTGTTATTGATTCTGGTTGCGGCCTTTGGCTTCATGTTACGGAGGAGATCCAATAGTACAGATGCTTGATCAGAGTATCTCCGGGAGAGGGTTGGTGTCATTTTAAATAAAAAAATCACACCGACCCCTTTTCGTCATAGACTCTTTATCTGAATTGCAGTAAAATTCTTCCTCAGATTAGAAACTGCATCCTGGCTTGTTTAAGTCGCAGTTCTGCAATATTTTGTTTTTGACGGGAATGACTTACAGGTCTTTCCCGTTTTGTGTGTCTGAATGTGGAGGTTCCCTTGAGGAAACCAGCTCTGTTAGCGTTAGAAGATGGTAGTCTGTTTTACGGCGAGGCTATTGGTATTGATGGATCTTCAACCGGTGAGGTGGTTTTTAATACGGCGATGACGGGTTATCAGGAGATCCTGACCGATCCGTCCTATGCACGCCAGATGGTGACCCTGACCTATCCTCATATCGGTAATACCGGCACTAATGCAGAGGATGAAGAATCCAGTGCTATTCATTGTACTGGTCTGATTGTGCGTGACGTGCCCCGGCTTGCTAGTTGCTGGCGTAATCAAGAATCGCTGGAAGGCTATCTTAAGCGTAATAATGTGGTCGGAATTGCCGGTATTGATACTCGCAGGCTAACCCGTATCCTGCGTGAGAAAGGTGCCTTAGGTGGTTGTATCCTGGCGGGTGATGAACTTGATGAGGATCAGGCACTCACTACGGCGCAGGCGTTTGCGGGTATCAAGGGCATGGATTTAGCACAAGAAGTAACGACCGCCGATAGTTATCAGTGGGTTGAGGGCAGTTGGTCGCTGGAGTCGGGTATCGAAAACCGTGATGTGGCTGATCTGCCGCATTATGTGGTGGCTTATGATTTTGGTGTGAAGCGTAATATCCTGCGTATGTTGGTGGACAAGGGTTGTCGGGTAACGGTGGTGCCAGCTAAAACCCCGGTTGCTGAGGTGCTGGCTTTGAATCCGGACGGTGTGTTCCTGTCGAATGGCCCGGGTGATCCCGAGCCTTGCACCTATGCCATTGAGGCGATCAAGACCTTGCTCGATAGCAAGATGCCGATGTTCGGGATCTGCCTGGGGCATCAGTTATTATCCCTCGCCAGTGGTGCCAAAACCATGAAGATGAAGTTTGGTCATCATGGTGCCAATCATCCGGTACAGGATCTTGCCAGTAAGGTGGTGATGATCACCAGTCAGAATCATGGCTTTGCAGTGGATGAAGAGGCTATGCCAACGACCTTGCAGGCGACCCATCGTTCCTTGTTTGATCAATCCATACAAGGTGTGCATCATACCGAGAGTCCGGCATTTGGTTTTCAGGGGCACCCTGAGGCAAGTCCTGGACCGCATGATGTTGCGCCCTTGTTTGACCATTTTATTGAGCTGATGACAGCTAAATCCACTACCTGATAGCGCTTATTCAATATGCCAAAGAGAACTGACCTAAAATCTATCCTTATTATTGGTGCCGGGCCGATTGTTATCGGGCAGGCCTGTGAGTTTGATTATTCCGGTGCCCAGGCGTGTAAGGCGCTACGTGAGGAAGGTTATCGCGTGGTTCTGGTGAACTCGAACCCTGCCACTATCATGACCGATCCCGAGATGGCAGATGCTGTTTATATCGAGCCGATCACCTGGCAGACGCTAGAGCTGATTATTGAGAAGGAACGCCCGGATGCCTTGTTGCCGACTATGGGTGGGCAGACCGCGCTGAACTGTGCGCTGGATCTGGTGCGTGAGGGTGTGTTGGATAAATATAATATCGAGATGATCGGTGCCAGTCAGGATGCCATTGATATGGCGGAGGATCGGGATCGTTTCCGTAAGGCAATGGCCGAGATTGGTCTGAGCACACCCAAGGCCTTTATTGCACACTCTATGGAAGAAGCCAATCAGGTGCGCGGTTCATTGGGTTATCCGGTAATTATTCGCCCCTCTTTTACTATGGGGGGTAGTGGTGGCGGTATTGCCTATAACAAGGAAGAATTTAACGAGATCTGTGAGCGGGGTATCGACCTGTCGCCCACCAATGAGATCCTGTTAGAGGTCTCGGTACTGGGCTGGAAGGAGTACGAGATGGAGGTGGTGCGTGATCGTAATGATAATTGCATCATTATCTGTTCGATTGAGAACCTTGATCCTATGGGTGTGCACACCGGTGATTCGATTACCGTTGCCCCGGCACAGACTCTGACCGATAAGGAATATCAGATCATGCGTAATGCCTCACTGGCGGTGTTGCGCAAGATCGGGGTAGAGACCGGCGGTTCTAACGTACAGTTTGCCATCAATCCGGAAAATGGCGAGATGATTGTCATTGAGATGAATCCACGGGTCTCGCGTTCTTCGGCATTGGCATCCAAGGCAACCGGTTTCCCGATTGCCAAGGTGGCGGCTAAACTGGCCGTGGGCTACACCCTGGATGAGTTGAGTAATGATATTACCGGCGGTGCGACACCGGCATCGTTTGAACCTTCGATTGATTATGTGGTGACCAAAATCCCGCGTTTCACCTTTGAGAAATTCCCCCAGGCGGAGGCCTTGCTGGGTACTCAAATGAAGTCGGTGGGTGAGGTGATGGCGATTGGTCGTAGCTTCCAGGAATCTTTGCAAAAGGCGTTGCGTGGTCTGGAGACCGGGATGGATGGTCTCAATGAGATGCTGGATTTGGAGAATGCCGAGGATGTGGATGCTATTTTGCGTCAGCAGTTGCGTTTCCCTGGCCCGGATCGCCTCTGGTATCTGGCGGATGCTTTCCGTGCCGGTCATAGTCTGGAGAGTGTGTTTGATATGAGCTCGGTGGATCCCTGGTTTTTGAATCAGATCCAGGAGTTGGTTGAGATAGAGGCGGATATCCGCATTGGTGGTCTGCTGGAACTGGATGCCAACAGTCTGTTTGCCATCAAGCAAAAGGGTTTCTCTGATCGACGTTTGGCAACTTTGACGGGTGTATCCGAGGATGAGGTGCGTGCTCTGCGTTATGAGTTGAATGTGCATCCGGTCTATAAGCGCGTGGATACCTGTGCTGCCGAGTTTGCCACCTCAACTGCTTATTTGTATTCGACCTACGAGGAAGAATGTGAGTCCGAGCCGACGGATAACAAGAAAATTGTTGTTCTGGGTGGTGGCCCGAATCGGATTGGTCAGGGTATCGAGTTTGATTATTGCTGTGTGCATGCCGCCTTTGCTTGTCGTGAAGATGGTTACGAAACCATTATGATAAATTGTAATCCAGAGACCGTATCAACGGATTACGATACCTCGGATCGGCTATATTTCGAGTCACTGACGCTGGAGGATGTGCTGGAGATTATGCGCAAAGAAAACCCTCACGGTGTCATCGTGCAATATGGGGGTCAGACCCCATTAAAACTGGCGCGCGCACTGGAAGCAGCGGGTGTGCCGATTATCGGTACCTCACCGGATTCTATTGATCTGGCTGAGGATAGAGAACGTTTTCAACAAATGATTGAATATTTAGGGCTGCTACAGCCACCGAATCGTACCGTGCGTAAAGAGGATGAGGCTTTGGCGTTGGCTGCCGAGGTAGGTTATCCCCTGGTGGTGCGCCCGTCTTATGTATTAGGCGGTCGCGCTATGGAGATCGTCTATAGTGATGAAGATCTGCAGCGTTATATGCGTGAAGCAGTATCGGTATCCAATGATTCTCCAGTATTACTGGATCGCTTCCTGAACGATGCTATTGAGGTGGATATTGATGTCATCTGTGATGGTGAACAGGTGCTGTGTGGCGGCATTATGGAGCATATTGAGCAGGCGGGTGTACACTCCGGTGATTCTGCCTGTTCATTGCCACCCTTTAGTCTGAGTCAGGCCATTCAGGATCGTATTCGTGAACAGGCGACACGCATGGCATTGGAATTGGGGGTTATTGGTCTGATGAATACCCAGTTTGCTATCAAGGGCGATGATATTTATGTGCTGGAGGTCAATCCACGTGCCTCCAGGACGGTACCCTTTGTATCCAAGGCAACGGGTCGTCAGTTGGCTAAGATTGCAGTACGTTGCATGACCGGTAAGACCCTGGCTGAACAGGGTGAGACTGAAGAGACCATCCCGGAATATTACTCGGTTAAGGAATCGGTATTTCCGTTTGTGAAGTTTAGAGGTGTTGATCCATTGCTGGGACCAGAGATGAAATCGACCGGTGAGGTGATGGGTATCGGGCGTGACTTTGGCACCGCCTTTGGCAAAGCGCAACTGGGTGCCGGTGTTGATCTGCCTGAGGTGGGTAAGGTCTTTATTAGTGTGCGCGAGGTGGATCGTGCCGGTGCCGTTACTATTGCCAGTGATCTGGTGGATCAGGGGTATGAGATCATTGCTACTCGTGGTACTGCCAGGGCAATTGATGCCGCAGGCATTCCTTGTGCAGTGGTGAATAAAGTGACTGAAGGCCGCCCGCATATTGTCGACATGATCAAGAATGAACAGATTGATTTGATTATCAATACAACAGAAGGTAAACAGGCGATTGCGGATTCCTATGAGATTCGTGGCTCAGCCTTACAACACAAAATTGCCTACAGCACGACCCTGGCCCATGGTCAGGCGACCTGCATGGCGTTGGCAGCACGCGATACCGCCGAGGTAAGTTGTCTGCAGGATCTGTATTAAGGAGTTATATAGTATGAGTAATAAGGTTCCATTAACAGTGCGCGGTGCCAATGCGTTGCGTGAAGAATTGCAGCACCTTAAGAGTGTAGAACGCCCTCAGGTGATTGAGGCGATTGCCGAGGCACGTGCTCACGGTGACTTGAAAGAGAATGCAGAATATCATGCCGCACGTGAGCAACAGGGTTTTATTGAAGGCCGTATTGCTGATTTTGAGGGTAAATTATCCAACGCCCACATTATTGATGTAACGGAATTGAATCAAAATGGTAAGGTGGTTTTTGGTGTGACCGTGGACCTGGTGAATGAGGATACCGGTGATGAGGTGACCTACCAGATTGTCGGTGAAGATGAGGCCGATATCCAGGCTGGTCAGATCTCGGTGAATTCACCCATTGCCCGTGCTCTGATCGGTAATAGTGAAGGGGATATCGTTGCGGTAAATACCCCGGGTGGGATGAATGAGTATGAGGTCGTAGCGGTTCGTTACGAATAGACCGGCAAGGGTTTACTCGGCCTTTTCGCGATAGATCAGGGCAATATGACCAATACTCTGAATCAGTGTGGCCTGGGTGCGTTGACAGAATTCTGTAATCATCTGACTGCGGCTATCGCGATCCCCGGCACTGACCTTGATCTTGATGAGTTCGTGATGATCTAATGAGCGATCAATCTCCTCGCAAATGGCATCGGTGAGCCCTGCATTGCCAATCATGACGACAGGTTTTAGTTGATGGCCTTTGCCGCGTAGTTTACGTTTTTGTATTTCACTTGGTTTCATTGTGTATTCCTTAGTTGACCGAGTGAATTATACTCAATAAATGGTGTCGTACCAAGGTGATAGTGGGTGATTGTTTAAATAAATAATGGTGCGCGGTGCGCACCCTACCATCGGGTATTTATTCGGTAGGGTGCGTACCACGCACCATCTAAATCGTAACCCGACAAAGAACAAAGAAAGGCAATGACATGGCACGCAGTAAAAGTAGCTCGCGCTGGTTGCGCGAACATTTTAGTGATCCTTATGTGAAGAAATCACAGCAGGAGGGCTATCGCTCGCGTGCCGTTTATAAACTGGAAGAGATCCAGAAAAAGAGTCGTATCATTCGTCCCGGGATGAATGTGGTTGATCTGGGCTCATCTCCAGGGGGCTGGTCGCAATATGCGGCGCCATTGGTGGGTAAATCAGGTAATGTATTTGCCCTGGATATTTTGCCGATGGATCCGATACCTGATGTACACTTCATTGAAGGTGATTTTCGAGAGGATGAGGCACTGGAAAAAATGATGTCGGTACTGGATAATCAGCGCATAGACCTTGTAATGTCGGATATGGCCCCCAATATAAGTGGTATGGAGGCCGTTGATCAGCCCAGGGCGATGTATCTGGTTGAGTTAGCCGCTGATATGGCAGAAAAAACCCTCAAATCGGGTGGTACTTTGTTGGTCAAGGCCTTTCATGGTGAGGGTTTTGATGAGGTTTTCAGGGAAATACGTCAGCATTATGACAAAGTGAGTGCGCGTAAGCCCCAGGCCTCGCGTTCGCGTTCACGCGAAGTGTATTTATTGGCACAGGGTTTCAGGATGTAGTAGTCTTGAGATATGCCGGTGTAAAGAGGAAGATATTTTGAATGATATGTTAAAAAATATGGTGTTATGGCTGGTGATTGCCGTTGTCCTGATGTCAGTATTTAATAATTTTGGCCCATCAAAACCGCGTGTAGAATCGGTGGGTTATTCGGATTTTATTTCCGAGGTGAAGGAAGGTCGGGTTAGTAAGGTAATCATTGATGGTCGCACGGTTAAGGCCGAGCGTATTACAGGCGATGCCTTTACGACTTATACCCCGTATGATCCACGCATGATTGATGACTTGTTGGCGAATGGCGTTAATGTTAATGCGCAGCCGCCGGAGCAAGAATCACTGTTGATGCAGATCTTTATCTCCTGGTTCCCAATGTTGCTGTTGATTGGTGTCTGGTTGTTCTTTATGCGTCAGATGCAGGGTGGCGGCGGTGGTCGCGGCGCGATGTCTTTTGGTAAGAGTCGTGCGCGTATGCTGGGTGAGGATCAGGTTAAGATTAACTTCTCGGATGTTGCGGGTGTTGAAGAAGCCAAGGAAGAAGTGTCTGAGCTGGTTGAGTTTTTGAGTGAGCCATCCAAATTTCAGAAATTGGGTGGTAAGATTCCGCGCGGTGTGTTGCTGGTCGGCTCACCGGGTACGGGTAAAACTCTGCTTGCCAGGGCGATTGCGGGTGAGGCGAAGGTGCCTTTCTTTACTATATCCGGTTCTGATTTTGTTGAGATGTTTGTTGGTGTCGGTGCCTCGCGTGTGCGTGATATGTTTGAGCAGGCGAAGAAGCATTCTCCTTGTATCATCTTTATTGATGAGATTGATGCCGTGGGTCGTCATCGTGGTGCCGGTTTAGGTGGTGGACATGATGAACGTGAGCAGACACTGAATCAGTTATTGGTTGAGATGGATGGGTTTGAGGGTAATGAAGGCGTTATCGTGATTGCGGCAACCAATCGCCCGGATGTGCTGGATCCTGCCCTGTTGCGTCCTGGACGTTTTGATCGTCAGGTGGTGGTGCCACTGCCGGATATTCGTGGTCGTGAGCAGATCCTTAAGGTGCATACGCGTAAGGTACCGGTTGATGATGATGTGAATGCAGCGATTATTGCGCGTGGTACACCGGGTTTCTCCGGTGCTGATCTGGCAAACCTGGTGAACGAGGCGGCATTATTTGCTGCTAGATCGAATAAGCGTCTGGTAGAGATGGATGACTTCGAACGCGCAAAAGACAAAATTATGATGGGTGCAGAGCGTCGTTCTATGGTCATGAGTGATGCTGAGAAGGAGTTGACGGCATACCACGAGGCGGGCCATGCGATTGTCGGTCGTTTGGTGCCTGAACATGATCCCGTGCATAAGGTGAGTATTATCCCGCGTGGTCGTGCCCTGGGTGTGACCCTGTTTTTGCCGGAAGAGGATCGGCATAGTTATTCCAAGCAACGCCTGAATAGCCAGATCTGTAGTTTGTTTGGTGGTCGTATTGCTGAGGAGTTAATCTTTGGTGCTGATGCAGTGACGACCGGTGCGTCGAATGATATTGAACGTGCAACTGAACTGGCGCGTAAGATGGTTACCCGCTGGGGGCTGTCCGATAAGCTGGGTCCATTGGTTTATGGTGAAGAGGAAGGCGAGGTGTTTCTTGGTCGTTCAGTGACACAGCACAAGAATGTCTCTGATGAGACTGCACATGTGATTGATGAGGAAATTCGTCATGTCATTGATGGTAATTATCAACGTGCCGAGACCTTGTTGAAAGAGAATGAGGACAAATTGAAGACGATGGCTGAGTTGTTGCTTAAGTATGAGACTATCGATCATCTTCAGATCGACGATATTATGGCAGGTAAACCACCGCGTCCACCAGCAGGCTGGAGTGAGCCGGATGATAAAGGCAAGGGTGATGCCGAGGTTAGTGCCAAACAGACGGATAAAAAAGACAAGCCGGATAGTTCGATTGGTGGAACCGCCGGACAGCATTGATTCCTGTCCTGGCTTGCTGTTTCTGGTTCCCATGCTCCAGCGTGGGAACCCCATGGTTTGTTTCACCTGATGTTCTGGTACGTGTTCCCACGCTGGAGCATGGGAACAAGAGCGGTAGCTCGGGTTAGCGAAGCATAACTCGACAAAGGCTTATTATCATGTCACTGAATATCTCCCCACCCCGTGTCATGGGTATTCTGAACGTAACCCCCGACTCATTCTCTGACGGGGGACAATTCAATGTGCTGGAATTGGCCCTACAACAAGCGACCTCTATGATCGATGCCGGTGTCGATATCATCGATATTGGTGGCGAATCAACCCGTCCGGGTGCGGCACCTGTTCCATTACAACAAGAACTTGATCGTGTTATACCGGTAATTGAAGCCATTCAGCAACGTTTTTCGATAACAATATCAGTGGATAGCAGTAAGGCTGTGGTGATGCAGGCGGCTGTGACTGCGGGTGCGGGTATGATTAATGATGTCTGTGCCTTACAGGGAGAAGGGGCGCTGAATGCAGCTGTAGAACTACGTGTGCCGGTTTGTTTAATGCACATGCAGGGTGTGCCGGGGAGTATGCAGCAACAACCTGAATACACCAATGTTGTTACCGAGGTTAAAGATTTCCTGCTGACACGCGCTAAGACCTGTGAGCAAGCAGGGATTGCCAGGAAAAATATCATCCTGGATCCCGGTTTTGGTTTTGGCAAGACATTGGAGCATAATCTGGCATTATTACGGCAACTGGATTGTTTGGTGGCTGCGGGCTATCCTGTACTGGTTGGTCTGTCGCGTAAATCCATGATTGCCGAGGTGCTGGATCTGCCAGTAGATCAACGCCTGCAACCCAGTG
Organism: Gammaproteobacteria bacterium; assembly: GCA_013151035.1. Taxonomy (NCBI): domain Bacteria; kingdom Pseudomonadati; phylum Pseudomonadota; class Gammaproteobacteria; species Gammaproteobacteria bacterium. Next base: position 104,430 of record JAADJB010000015.1, on the reverse strand, counting down.
TGGCATTGGCGGTTATTGCCGCCTGGCAGGGAGTGCAAATTATTCGTGTGCATGATGTAGCGGAGACAGTACAGGCTTTGCGTATGTGTGCGGCAGTTTTTGGTGCGCATTGCGCACCCTACCGCTAGGGTAGACACATTACGGTAGGGTGCGTACCACGCACCATTGATCGAGGAGAAATTCATTGGCTAGAAAATATTTTGGTACCGACGGTATCCGTGGCAAGGTGGGTGGCTATCCCATTACGGCTGATTTTATGCTCAAGCTGGGGTGGGCGGTTGGTCGTGTGATGGGACAAGGGCAGGGAAATCTTATCCTGATCGGCAAGGATACGCGTATCTCGGGGTATATGTTTGAATCCGCATTAGAGGCTGGGATCACTGCTGCGGGGATGGATGCGCGTTTACTGGGGCCTATGCCAACCCCGGCGATTGCTTACCTGACACGCACGCTACATGCCTGTGCCGGTATCGTCATCAGTGCCTCACACAACCCTTATTTTGATAACGGGGTTAAATTTTTTTCGGCTCAGGGCACTAAACTGGCCGATGAAATCGAGCTGGCAATTGAAGCTGAGATGGATAAAGACATGGTGACCATGGGCTCTGCTGAACTGGGACGTGTGGAACGGGTAACAGATGCTGCCGGTCGTTATATTGAATTTTGTAAGAGCACCGTGCCCATGTCTCTGAGTTTGCGCGGGATGAAGATTGTCGTCGATTGTGCGCATGGAGCTACCTATCATGTGGCGCCGAATGTGTTTGACGAATTGGGTGCCGAGGTAATCTCGATTGGTGTGAAACCTGATGGTCTGAATATTAATCAGGACTGTGGTTCAACGCATGTTGCTCAGTTGCAGGACAAGGTGCGTGAGACCCGCGCTGATTTGGGCATCGCCCTGGATGGAGACGGTGATCGTCTGATTATGGTGGATCATACCGGTGAGGTCGTGGATGGCGATCAAATTCTTTATATTATTGCCTGTTCGCGCCAGCGTTCTTCACATTTGAATAATTCTGCTGTGGTGGGTACCTTGATGAGTAATCTTGGTCTGGAACATGCTTTGAGTAAGAAGGGCATAACGTTACATCGAGCCGGAGTCGGTGATCGTTATGTTATGGAGATGTTGATTCAGCATAACTGCATATTGGGTGGTGAGTCATCGGGACATATTATCTGCCTGGATCGAACCACAACGGGTGATGGTATTGTCTCGGCATTACAGGTGTTGGCAGAGATTGTGCTAGGACGTAAGTCATTACATGCGCTGGCCTTGGGTATGACCAAGTATCCCCAGGTGTTGATTAATGTGGCGCTGAAGGAACGTGTTGATTTGGATGCCTCAGCCGAAGTGCAGGCGGCAGTCAAAGCTGCTGAGGGACGTATGCAGGAGAATGGCAGGGTGTTATTGCGTCCATCGGGCACCGAACCGGTAGTGCGTGTGATGGTTGAGGGTAATGATGCCGAAATGGTACAGCAAGAGGCTGAGAAGCTAGCGGCAGTGGTTAAGGCGGCTTGTAGCTGAAAAACGGAAAAAATGGGGTCAGACCACGATTAAATGAAATTTAATCGTGGTCTGACCCCATTTTTTCTTGATTGATTTTTGGTGTCTTTCCCGCTATGCTAGGCGGCTTTATAATGTAGTCAGGAAAGAATTATGCGTCAGCCATTAGTAGCCGGAAACTGGAAGATGAATGGTAATGCCGAAAGTATCAAGGAATTGGTGTCGGGTATTGCTGCGGGTATGTCCGATGTAAAGACCGCCGAAGTGGTGGTTTCCCCCTCTTTTGTTTATATTCCCCAGGTTGTTTCTCAACTGGGTGGTTGTGGTGTGAGTGTCGCCTCGCAGGATATGAATGACCAGGAATCCGGTGCGCATACGGGTGAGATTGCAGGTTCTATGCTGACGGATGTCGGTTGTAAATATGCCATTATTGGTCATTCTGAACGGCGCAGTATTTATAGTGAAGATGATGCCTTTACTGCTAGTAAATTTATGGCAGCACAGAAACAGGGTCTGATCCCGATCCTGTGTGTGGGTGAGTCACTGGAACAGCGTGAGTCAGGTGTGACCGAAAAAGTGGTTGGTGAGCAATTGGATGCCGTGATTAATACGGCTGGTATTGCAGCGTTGGCAAATGCTGTGGTTGCCTATGAGCCTGTTTGGGCGATTGGTACCGGCAAGACAGCAACACCTGATCAGGCGCAGGATGTTCATGCCTTTATCCGCAATAAGATTGCCGGACTAGATGCCGAAGTCGCTGCCGGTTTGCGTATCCTTTATGGTGGTAGTATGAATGCGGCTAACGCGGCTGAATTATTATCAATGGCGGATATTGACGGTGGCTTGATCGGTGGTGCATCGCTGAAGGCCGATAGTTTTCTGACCATTTGTCGTGCAGCTAATGCTGACTAATGGATCTTGATTTAGCTTGATAGAGTAGAGTTTCTTATGGCAACAATATTATTGATTATTCAGGTGTTCCTCGCCATTTCCTTGATTGGTCTGGTGTTGGTTCAACATGGCAAGGGTGCAGACGCAGGTGCGGCATTTGGTAGTGGTGCATCGGCTACCGTATTTGGTGCTGAGGGTTCAGCATCATTTCTGACGCGTTTGACGGGGTTTATCGCTGCTGCGTTCTTTATTAACAGTTTGCTGCTGTCGACACCGCTAGTGATGGATCGAGGCGCGAAGGTTGGTAGTGTGGTTGAACAAATTGTACCGACTGAACCTGCTGATAATGCCCACCTGACAACAGAGCAAGCAGATGTACCGGGTGTGCCTGACGCACCTGAATCGGTTGTTAATCAGGGTGATCTGCCACCGTCGTAGCGATGGATTCCCGCCTGCGCGGGAATGACAAATGCCTCCGGGGATCTCGTTTTTTAGCCGATGTGGTGAAATTGGTAGACACGCTACCTTGAGGGGGTAGTGGCGTAAGCCGTGCCGGTTCGACTCCGGCCATCGGCACCATATTAAAGTTACGGGGACAAACCTATGGTTTGTCCCCTTTTTAATGGTCTCACCAAACCTGGGGATTCCAGTTCTGTTCGGATTTATCTTTTAATTCACCGACCAGTAAGCGTGTATCACTAATAAAATAATAAGGTGGTACGGGCAGATTGAGTGGTGCGGGCATGAACTTTTGCACCCGTCCGGAGAGATCATAAAGAGAGCCGTGGCAGGCACAGAGAAATCCACCGGCCCATGTAGGACCGAGATCAGTCGGTGCAATGTCCGGGCGATAAGTGGGTACGCAGCCAAGATGGGTGCAAATGCCGACAAGAACCAGATATTCCGGGTCTAGTGATCGATGCCAATTGGCGACATCGTCGCTGAATTGCTGGGGTTCTCTGGAATCAGGGTCCCTGAGCTTTTTCAGCAGTTCGGCATCTTGTAGGGTCTTGAGTTGTTCAGGTGTACGACGTAATACCCATACCGGACGACCACGCCAGGATACCGTGATCATCGCGCCTGGATCCAGCTTGCTGACATCAATATCAACGGGTGCGCCGGCTGCATTGACTGCGGCACTGGGATTCATACTGCGGATGAATGGAACGGCTACAGCAGCCAGACCACTGACACCGATGACAGTGGCTGCAGCGGTTAAAAATCGACGGCGGCGCGTATCGACGGGTTTTTCTATCATTATCGTCTCCTGATGGTAATCAGTATCCTGATAGTATAGAGCATCTGATTAGTCATAGGTTCCTAAGGTGTCTTAATTTTGTTGCGAAAACATGGCGTCATCGGTATATTGTCAGCTGTACCCTGATAGCTGTGAAATGGGGTAATAAAAATACTGGGGGAAGACACGGCTAGCCGCGTGTAATATCAATTATGCTGGAAAATTATTTACCCATTTTGATTTTTGTAGGGATTGGCATTGCCGTTGGGGTGGGGCCAATTTTTATGGGGTTTATGTTGGGGCCAAGACGACCGGATGATGCTAAATTATCACCCTATGAGTGTGGTTTTGAGGCGTTTGAAGATGCACGTATGAAATTTGATGTGCGTTACTATCTGGTGGCGATTCTATTTATTATCTTCGATCTTGAAATTGCATTTTTATTCCCCTGGGCGATAGTGCTGGGTGATCTGGGCTGGCCGGGTCTGATTGCTATGACGATCTTTCTGGGCATCTTGGTGATTGGCTTTATCTATGAATGGAAGAAGGGTGCGCTAGAATGGGAATAGAAGGCATTCTCGAAGAAGGTTTTATTACTACCAATGCCGATAAGCTGATTAACTGGGCGCGTACCGGTTCGATGTGGCCGATGACCTTTGGTCTGGCTTGTTGTGCGGTTGAGATGATGCAGGCAGGTGCCTCGCGCTATGATCTGGATCGTTTTGGTATTGTATTTCGTCCCAGTCCACGTCAATCGGATGTGATGATTGTTGCCGGTACCTTGGTCAACAAGATGGCACCCGCTTTGCGTAAGGTCTATGACCAGATGGCTGAGCCGCGTTGGGTGATCTCGATGGGTTCCTGTGCCAATGGCGGTGGTTATTATCATTATTCCTATGCCGTGGTACGTGGTTGTGATCGTATTGTCCCGGTTGATATCTATATACCCGGTTGTCCGCCAACCGCAGAAGCCTTGTTGTATGGCATTATGCAGTTGCAGGATAAAATTCGTCGTACTAATACGATTGCCCGATAATCAAATTAAAGAATAAATAATGTCAGAGAAGCTGGAAACACTGGTAGCACAATTACAAGAGCGATTTGAGGATCAATTGCTTGTCTGTACTTGTTCAGATTTGGGTGAAGTGACCATTGAGGTGGCTGCTGCCGATCTGTTATCCGTTGCCACGGCACTGCGTGATGACTCCGAATTCTTCTTCGATACCCTGGTCGATCTCTGTGGTGTTGATTACTCCGGTTATGGTATCGCTGAGTGGGAGACAGAAGCAGCGAGTAGCACGGGCTTTGCTCGTGGTGTCGATGCCCGCACGGATGCCCGTATGACTATGGTGACGGATGAATTATCAGTGGATAACCCGGTCTGGGAAGGACGCTTTGCGGTGGTTTATCACCTGTTATCGGTGATGAATAATCTGCGTCTGCGTCTGCGTGTATTTGCCCCTGAGGATGAAGTGCCCGTAGTGGACTCGGTGACTTCAATCTGGAGCTCGGCCAACTGGTATGAGCGTGAAGCCTTCGATCTGTTTGGTATCCTGTTTAATGGTCATGATGATCTGCGTCGTATTCTTACCGATTATGGCTTTATTGGTCATCCCTTCCGCAAGGATTTCCCGCTCAGTGGTAATGTCGAGGTGCGTTACGATGAAGAACAAAAACGGGTCATCTATGAGCCAGTCAGTATTGAACCACGGGTGTTGGTGCCGAGGGTGATTCGTCCTGAAGAAGTCACCCAGGAACCGCTTCCTCCTAAAGAACAAGGAGATGAGTAATTATGCCTGAGATTCGTAACTTCACCCTGAACTTTGGTCCTCAGCATCCGGCTGCGCATGGAGTGTTGCGCCTGGTGCTGGAGATGGATGGTGAGACTATCCAACGCGCTGATCCGCATATCGGTCTGTTGCATCGTGGCACCGAGAAGTTGATTGAGAGTAAGCCTTATAATCAGAGTATCGGTTATATGGATCGGCTCGATTATGTCTCCATGATGTGTAATGAACACGCCTATGTGCGTGCCATTGAAAAGATGATGGGTGTCGAAGCGCCGGAGCGGGCACAGTATATCCGGGTGATGTTTGACGAGATCACTCGTATCCTCAATCATCTACTCTGGATTGGTGCCCATGCGTTGGATGTGGGTGCGATGACTATGTTCCTGTATGCCTTCCGCGAACGTGAAGACCTGATGGATTGCTATGAGGCGGTTTCGGGTGCGCGTCTGCATGCAACTTATTATCGTCCCGGTGGCGTGTATCGTGATCTGCCAGACTCGATGCCGCAGTACAAGACCTCGAAGTGGCACAATGAGAAGGATGTTGAACGCCTGAACAAGAATCGTCAGGGTTCTCTGCTAGATTTTATTGAAGACTTTACCCAACGTTTTCCGGGCTGCGTCGATGAGTACGAGACCCTGCTGACAGATAATCGTATCTGGAAACAGCGTACCGTTAATATCGGTGTAGTGACAGCAGAACGTGCCAAGCAGATGGGCTTTACCGGGCCCATGTTACGTGGCTCCGGTGTGGCATGGGATCTGCGTAAGAAACAGCCCTATGCGGTTTATGATCAAATGGATTTTGATATTCCTGTTGGCAAGACCGGTGATAGTTATGATCGTTACCTGGTGCGTATGGCCGAGATGCGTCAATCCAACCGTATCATTGCACAGTGTGTGACCTGGCTGCGCAATAATCCGGGCCCGGTTATGATCGAGGATCGCAAGGTGGCACCACCCAAACGTGAGGCGATGAAGGAAGACATGGAGGCCTTGATTCATCACTTCAAGTTGTTTACCGAGGGTTATTGTGTGCCGGAGGGTGAGTTTTATAGTGCGGTTGAACACCCCAAGGGTGAGTTTGGTATTTATATGATCTCGGATGGTGCTAACAAGCCCTATCGAGTCAAGATTCGTGCGCCGGGTTTTGCTCATCTATCCGCCTTGGATGAGATGGTTGAAGGGCACATGCTGTCGGATGTGGTGACCATTATCGGTACCCAGGATATTGTATTTGGAGAGGTTGATCGTTGATGTCTGATCAGAAGCAAGCACAGCAGTTATCCACTGAGGTGACAAATGAGATTGATGCCTGGCGTGCCAAGTTTCCAGCAGAACAACAGCGTTCTGCGGTATTGGCAGCTCTGCATGCGGTACAACACCATGACGGCTATGTCAGTACCGGGGCGATGGATGCGGTAGCTGATTATTTGAGTATGGATAAGCTATCGGTTTATGAAGTCGGTAGTTTTTATTCCATGTTTGAACTGCAACCGGTGGGTCGACACATGGTCTCGATGTGCAATAACATCTCTTGCATGTTGCGTGGTGCAGATAAACTGGTGGCTCATGTAGAGAATAAGCTGGGTATCAAACTGGGTGAAACCACAGCCGATCAACGCATTACCTTGAAGATGGAAGAAGAGTGTCTGGCAGCCTGTGTGGGTGGCCCGATGATGGCGGTGGATGGACATTATCATGAGGATCTCACGGTTGAAAAACTGGATCAGATCCTGGATGCACTGGATTAAATAATGGTTAATGAAGTCTGTTTTACAACGCTCAAATATGAGCAACCCTGGACCCTGGAGAATTATCTCAAGGTGGGTGGCTATGATGCGTTGAAAAAAATCCTGCAGCAAGGGATGTCACCTGCGGATGTGATCGAAGAGGTCAAGGCATCCGCCCTGCGTGGTCGTGGTGGTGCCGGTTTTCCCACCGGTTTGAAGTGGAGCTTTATGCCGCGTAATGCCCCAGGGCAGAAATATATCGTCTGTAATTCGGATGAGTCTGAACCGGGTACTTGCAAGGATAGAGATATTTTGCGTTTTAATCCTCATGCCTTGGTCGAAGGCATGATTATCGCCGGTTATTCTATTGGTGCCTCAGTCGGTTACAACTATATGCGCGGCGAGTTTCATCACGAGCCCTTTGAACGCTTTGAAGGTGCTCTAAAAGAGGCGCGTGAGGCGGGTTTTCTGGGTGAGAATATCCTCGGTTCTGATTTTTCTTTTGAATGTCATGGACACCTCGGTGCGGGTGCCTATATCTGTGGTGAAGAGACCGCCTTATTGAATTCGCTGGAAGGCAAGAAGGGGCAGCCGCGTTACAAGCCACCATTCCCTGCTAACTTTGGTTTATATGGCCAACCAACGACGATTAACAATACCGAGAGTCTGGCGTCGGTACCGGTCATTATCCGTAATGGCGCCAAGTGGTTTCTGGAGCTGGGTAAACCGAATAATGGCGGTGAGAAACTGTTTTCTGTCTCCGGGCACGTCAATAAGCCGGGTAATTTTGAGATTCCTTTAGGCACTCCTTTTAAGGATCTGCTTGAGATGGCGGGTGGTGTGACCGAAGGGCGCACGCTTAAAGCCGTGATCCCGGGTGGTTGTTCTATGCCGGTGATGCCAGCGGCAACCATTATGGACTGTGATATGGATTATGATTCCTTGTCCAAGGCAGGTTCAGCGATGGGCTCGGGTGCTGTGATTGTGATGGATGATTCGACCTGTATGGTACGTGCATTGATGCGTCTGGCGCGTTTCTATTACGCCGAATCCTGTGGTCAGTGTACGCCTTGCCGTGAGGGTACCGGCTGGATGTACCGTGTGATTAAACGTATCGAAGAGGGGCAGGGGCGAGTCGAAGATCTGAATTTGCTGGAGGGTGCTGCCGGGCAGATCGAGGGCCATACTATTTGTGCCTTTGGTGATGCTGCAGCCTGGCCGGTGCAAAGTTTCCTCAAACACTTTCGCCATGAGTTTGAATATCATATCGAGCATGGTTGCTGTATGCCAGGTACGGAGGCTGAGGTATGAGTACCGATATCCAGCCGGAAGACCGGGTTAATATTGAGATCAACGACCAACCTTACCAGGCGCGTAAGGGACAGATGTTGATCGAGATTACCGATGCCAATGATATTGAGGTGCCCCGTTTTTGTTATCACAATAAACTGCCCATAGCTGCCAGTTGCCGTATGTGTCTGGTACAGGTTGAAAAGGCACCCAAACCTCTGCCAGCTTGTGCCACGCCGGTGATGGAAGGTATGAAGGTTTATACCCGTTCGGCCTATGCCCATAATGCGCAAAAAGCAGTGATGGAATTCCTGTTGATTAATCATCCACTGGATTGCCCGATCTGTGATCAGGGTGGTGAGTGTGAACTACAAGATATCGCCTTTGCTTATGGTCGTGATGTCTCGCGTTTTGCCGAAGGCAAGCGGGTGGTCGAAGACAAGAATATTGGCCCATTGATCGCCACCGATATGACGCGTTGTATTCATTGCACGCGTTGTGTGCGTTTTATGCAGGTCATTGCCGGTAGCAAAGAACTGGGCGGTATCTCCCGTGGTGAGAATCTGTCGATCAGCACCTATATCGAACAATCAATTGATTCCGAGATGTCGGGTAATATTATTGATGTGTGTCCGGTCGGGGCACTAACCTCGAAGCCCGCGCGTTATCAGGCGCGTGCCTGGGAGTTATCTCAGTTTGCCAGTGTTGCAGCTCATGATTGTGTCGGATCAAACCTGAATGTGCACAGTCGTCGTGGTCAGGTAATGCGCGTGGTGCCGCGTGATAATGAAGCGGTTAATGAAGTCTGGATCTCAGATCGGGATCGTTACAGCTATCAGGCATTGACTCATGAGGAACGTCTGTTGGCACCCGAGATCAAGGTTGATGGTCAGTGGCAGCAAGTGAGTTGGGATGAGGCACTGCAACGGGTGGTCGAGGGCTTGGCTGATAAGGCGGATGACCTGGGTATATTGGTATCGCCAAGTGCCAGCATTGAAGAGATGTCGTTGTTGACACAGATTGGCGCTGGCCTGAAGTGTAATAATATTGATTACCGCCTACGTCAGCAAGACTTTAGCGGACAGGATCAGGATGCTGTATTCCCTTGGTTGGGTCAGTCACTAGAGGAACTGGAACAAACAGATTGTGTGTTATTGATCGGTTCCAATGTTCGTAAGGAGCAACCCCTGGTTGCCCACCGTCTGCGTAAGGCGAGCCTGGATGGTGCGAGGTTGATGGTAATTAATCCGGTGGATTATGACTTCCATTTTAATTTGTCTGAAAAATCCATTGTCTTGTCTTCGGCTATGGTGGCTGAACTGGCGGCTGTTGCACAGTGTGTCGGTGGGAGTGATAAGGAAGGTATCTCTGCCGAGTTACAGGCATTGATTGCGGGTGCTGAGGTGAATGATCAGCATCGTGCCATGGCGGATGCCTTGCAGCAAGCTGAGAAGGTCAATGTGATCCTTGGTAATCATACCCTGATGCATGTTTCGGCCTCTGCCTTGAAGGCTCTGGCAGCGTTGATTGCAGAACAGACCGGTGCGGTAATGGGTTGTCTGACCGATGGTGCTAATGCAGCGGGTGCGGCACTTGCCGGTGTGTTGCCTCATCGCAGTCGGGGTGGTCATGTGCGTAGTATGAAGGGTTTGAATGTGGCACAGATGTTGGCTGATTCGCGTCAGGCCTATCTATTATATGGCTGTGAGCCCGCAGCTGATTTTATTGATAGCGTTGCGGCACAGTCCGCGATGCAATCGGCGGGCTTTGTTGTTGCCTGTAATTTGTTTGCCTCCGATCAGTTACGTGCTTGTGCTGATGTCCTGCTACCCATTGCTGCTTTTGCTGAGATGCCAGGAAGCTATGTTAATACCGAGGGTTGTTGGCAAACCTTCAATGCAGCAACCAAACCTCCAGCTGAGGTACGTCCGGGCTGGAAGGTGTTACGGGTGTTGGGTAATCTGCTGAGATTGAATAATTTTGATTATCTGAGTTCAGCTGAGGTGCGTGATGAGCTGTATAATCAGGTGGGTGAGCAGGGTGCTAATCAGACCTGCTGTTGCTCTTCGTCAGATCTTAATGTGTCTGTGAGTAATGCTGCACTGGAGGCAATTGTTGATCTGCCTGCTTACGCAGTTGATGGTCTGGTGCGTCGGGCAGATGCACTGCAACAGACCCGGGATGGACAACAAGCGCACAATGTCAGAGTCTGTACGCAGACGGCACATAGAAATAATCTACAGGATGGTGATCGGGTGCGTATTAAATGCGGCGATACACAGACAGTAATGATATTGGTGGTTGATGATGCTGTTCCTGTTAATGGCATCTGGTTGGCGACAGCTGTTGCCGAGACCGCTGATCTAACCATGGCAGCAAGCTCGATTGAGCTGGAAAAGGAATAGGCGACGATGACCCTGGAACTCTTTTTAGCGATTGCCTGGATCTTGATCAAGATTATCGCCATTGTCTTGCCGCTGTTAGGCGCGGTGGCGTATTTGACCTATGCCGAGCGTAAGATTATTGGTTATATGCAGGTGCGTATCGGGCCTAACCGTGTTGGGCCACGCGGTTGGTTACAGCCGATTGCCGATGCCGTGAAACTGATGATGAAAGAGATAGTGTTACCCGCTAAATCCAATCATCTGTTGTTTGTATTGGCACCGGTGCTGGCAATTGGCCCGGCACTGGCAGCATGGGCAGTGGTGCCGTTTGATGATGCCATGGTGCTGGCGGATATTGATGCCAGTCTGTTGTATATCCTGGCGCTGACCTCGGTCGGTGTATACGGTATTATTATTGCAGGTTGGGCATCAAACTCTAAATATGCCTTTATTGGTGCAATGCGTTCTGCGGCACAGATTGTATCTTATGAGATTGCCATGGGCTTTGCTCTGGTCGGGGTGTTGTTGGCAGGAGGTAGTCTGAATCTGCGCGATATCGTACTGGCACAGGAGGGCAGTTTCCTGCATTGGTTCTGGTTGCCATTGTTCCCGTTATTCCTGGTCTATTTTATCTCCGGTGTGGCCGAGACCAACCGCGCCCCGTTTGATGTGTCCGAGGGTGAGTCCGAGATCGTGGCAGGTTTCCATGTCGAATATTCGGGCATGACCTTTGCCGTGTTCTTCCTCGCTGAATATGCCAATATGATCTTGATTGCAACCCTGACCGCCTTGATGTTTGCCGGTGGCTGGTTATCGCCGTTTCAAGGTATCCCGCTGTTGGAGGATCTGTTTGCCTGGGTGCCGGGTACCTTCTGGTTATTGGGCAAGACGGCATTCTTCCTGTTTTTGTTTTTATGGTTCCGAGCCACCTTCCCGCGTTATCGTTATGATCAGATCATGCGTCTGGGCTGGAAGGTGTTTATCCCGGTAACGATTATCTGGTTATTGCTGGAAGGCGTGGCTGTAGTGGAGGGTATCGGTCCCTGGTTTGACTAAGGGCTTTCTATAACTATGAAGATGATACGTCATTACATTAAGAGTTTTTTGCTCTGGGAGCTATTGCAGGGTCTGGCTGTCACCGGGAAATACCTGTTTGCGCGTAAGATTACAGTGCAATACCCGGAAGAGAAGACCCCGCAGTCGCCCCGTTTTCGTGGTCTGCATGCCCTGCGTCGTTATCCTAATGGGGAAGAACGCTGTATTGCCTGCAAGTTATGTGAGGCGGTTTGTCCTGCATTAGCGATTACGATTGAGGCCGGGCCCCGTGAGGATGATGGTAGTCGTCGTACCACGCGTTATGAGATTGATCTGTTTAAATGTATCTTCTGTGGTTTTTGTGAAGAATCCTGTCCGGTGGATTCAATTGTTGAAACTCGGGTGTTTGAATACCATTTTGAGAAGCGTGGTGAGCAGATTATGACCAAGGAAAAATTACTGGCTGTGGGCGATGAACATGAACAGCAGATTGCTGCTGACCGTGCTGCCGATGCACCTTATCGTTAGATTGAGATGATAGTAGTGAAAACATTATGAGTTTTGAGAAATTTGTATTTTATCTGTTTTCGACCATTCTGGTTTATGCCGCCTTGCGTGTGATCAGTGTGCGTAATCCGGTGCATGCTGCCTTGCATTTGGTGCTGGCATTCTTTACCTGTGCCGGTCTGTGGCTGATGCTGGAGGCGGAGTTCCTGGCGATTACCCTGGTGCTGGTCTATGTCGGTGCAGTGATGGTGTTGTTCCTGTTTGTGGTGATGATGCTGGATATTGATATGACACCGTTGCGCGAGGGTTTTATCAAGAATCTACCGCTTGGTATTGGGGTCGCCGTTGTTGTGGTGTGGGAGATGACCCTGGTGCTGGGTGTGAAATATTTTGGTACCGATCAATATCCGCTGCCTGATAGACATGATGCCGATTACAGTAATACGCGGGAACTGGCATCGGTGCTCTATACCGATTATGTCTATGCATTTGAGATTGCCGCAGTGATCCTGCTGGTGGCGATTGTTGCTGCCATTGTGTTGACCATGCGTCGGCGCGTGGGTGTTAAACGCCAGAATATCTCTGAGCAGGTTCAGGTGCGGGCAGAAGATCGTCTGACCATGGTCAAGATGGAGACAGAAAAAGAATGATTGCCTTATCTGATTATCTCATCCTGGGTGCCATCCTGTTTGCCTTGAGCATGGCGGGTATCTTCCTTAATCGTAAGAATGTCATCATTATCCTGATGTCGATAGAGCTGATGTTGTTGTCGGTTAATATGAATTTTGTTGCCTTCTCCTATTATCTGAACGATATCGCCGGTCAGGTCTTTGTCTTTTTTATCTTGACCGTGGCCGCCGCCGAGGCGGCTATTGGTCTGGCGATCCTGGTGGTGCTGTTCCGTAATAAACGCAGCATTAATGTTGATGATATGGATAGCATGAAGGGTTGAGGATATGATGAAAAGTTTATACATTGCTATCCCTCTTGCTCCGCTGTTTGGATCTATCCTTGCCGGTTTGTTTGGCAAGTATATCGGACGCAGGGCATCACACATGGCAACCATTGCCGGTGTGGCGACGGCCTTCCTGTTGTCGCTGCTGGCGTTTAATTATATTGTGCTGGAGGGTGGTGCGGTCTTTAACGAAACCATCTATACCTGGATGGTGGTAGGCGGGATTCCCTTTGAGATCGGTTTCCTGATCGATAATCTCACGGTGTTAATGATGCTGGTGGTCACCTTTGTCTCGCTGATGGTGCATATCTACACCATTGGTTATATGCATGATGATCCGGGCTATCAACGTTTCTTCAGTTATATTGCCTTGTTTACCTTCTCCATGCTGATGCTGGTGATGTCGAATAACTTCTTGCAGTTATTCTTCGGCTGGGAGGCTGTGGGGCTGGTGTCTTACCTGCTGATTGGTTTTTGGTATAAGAAGCCGACAGCAATCTTCGCCAATATGAAGGCGTTTCTGGTCAACCGCATTGGTGATTTTGGTTTTCTGTTGGGTATTGCTGCGGTCTTTATGCATTTCAATAGCCTGGATTATATGGATGTATTCACTGCTGCACCGCATCTTACCGATACCACGATTGAGATATTCAGTGGTGAACAGTGGTCGTTGATGACAGTGATTGCTATTTTGTTGTTCATTGGTGCTATGGGTAAATCGGCGCAGGTGCCACTGCATGTCTGGCTGCCTGATTCGATGGAAGGCCCTACCCCAATCTCGGCACTGATTCATGCCGCAACTATGGTGACTGCCGGTATCTTTATGGTGGCACGTATGTCGCCATTGTTTGAGTTATCAGAGACGGCGTTGAGTTTTATCATGATAATCGGTGCGACCACCGCCTTCTTTATGGGGCTGTTGGGTCTGGTACAGAATGATATTAAACGTGTGGTGGCCTATTCAACCCTGTCTCAACTGGGTTACATGACGGTGGCACTGGGTGCCTCAGCCTATGCGGCCGGTATCTTCCACCTGATGACTCATGCCTTCTTCAAGGCACTGTTATTTCTCGCTGCCGGTTCTGTGATTATTGCCATGCACCATGAACAGGATATGCGCAAGATGGGTGGGCTGAGAAAATATCTCCCCATTACCTGGATTACCTCATTGATTGGTTCACTGGCTCTGATTGGTACGCCGTTCTTTGCCGGTTATTATTCCAAGGACAGTATTATTGTGGCAGTACAGAATTCTACCCTGCCGGGTGCGGGTTATGCCTATATTGCCGTGCTTTCCGGGGTGTTTATTACTGCGCTGTATAGCTTCCGTATGTATTTTCTGGTATTTCATGGCAAGGAGCGCATGGATGACCATACGCGTGAACACCTGCATGAATCACCGGCAGTGGTTACTATTCCGCTCATCCTGTTAGCCATCCCTTCTGTGATAGCGGGTTATCTGATGGGGCCGATTCTGTTCGATGGCTTCTTTGACGGGGTGATTCATGTGTTACCTGAACATGATGTGCTGGCATCCTTGAAAGAAGACTTCCACGGCCCCATCGCCTTTGCGACCCATGCGATTGTGAGCCCACCGTTCTATCTGGCACTGGCGGGTGTGTTTGTGGCGTGGTATGTCTATATGGTGAAACCTTGTATTGCGGACATGGCTGAGAAATCGCTATCCGGTCTGCATCGTCTGTTAACGAATAAGTATTACCTGGATGATATTAACCAGAAGGTGTTTGCCGGTGGTACCGTGGGTATAGGGCGTTTGTTTTGGAATCTGGGTGACAAGTTATTGATTGATGGCTTGTTGGTGAACGGCAGTGCCAAACTGGTGGGGTTGTGCTCAGGTGTCATGCGCAAGATGCAGAGTGGTTATCTCTATCATTATGCCTTTGCCATGATTTTAGGTTTATTAGGTTTGTTAAGCTGGGTTATCAAGCCTTGGGCTTGATGCGCATTAATTACGGATTAAAAAGATAGCAAAATGTTAGATTCTTCTATATTAAGTCTGGTTGTCTGGGTACCTGTTATCGGTGGTCTACTGATACTGGCGCTGAGTATGACCGATGGCCCCAAATTTCTGGATGCACGCTGGATGGCGCTGCTGGTTGCTGTGGCGACCTTTGCCTTGAGTATCCCCTTATATACCGGCTTTGATCTGAATACGGCAAACATGCAGTTTGTTGAACTCACGCCATGGATTGATCGCTTTAACATCAATTATCACCTCGGTATTGATGGTATCTCAATGCCGTTGATCCTGTTGACCACCTTTACCACCATTCTGGTGATTGTTGCCAGTTGGGAAGTGATCAAAGATAAGGTGGCTCAATACATGGCCTGTTTCCTGATTATGGAAGGCCTGATGAATGGTGTGTTTGCTGCCCTTGATGCGATGTTGTTCTATGTGTTCTGGGAAGGCATGCTGGTGCCGATGTTCCTGATTATTGGTATCTGGGGTGGGCCGAAGAGGGTTTATGCCACCATTAAGTTCTTCCTCTATACCTTTCTCGGCTCGGTGTTTATGCTGGTTGCCCTGATCTATATGTATTATCAGTCGGGCAGCTTCAGTGTGCTGGACTTCCATCAACTGGCGTTGACGCGACAGGAACAGATTCTGATCTTTATCGCCTTCCTGATGGCGTTTGCGGTTAAGGTGCCGATGTGGCCGGTGCATACCTGGCTACCGGATGCGCACGTTGAGGCACCTACTGGCGGTTCGGTTATCCTGGCGGCGATTATGTTGAAGATTGGTGGCTACGGCTTCCTGCGTTTTAGTCTGCCGATTACCCCGGATGCCAGCATGGAGTTGGACTGGTTGATGATTACGCTGTCGCTGATTGCCATCGTCTATATTGGTTTTGTTGCCATTGTGCAGCAGGATATGAAAAAACTGATAGCTTATTCCTCTATCGCACACATGGGTTTTGTCATCCTCGGTATTTTCGTTGCCTTTCAAATCATGGATCAGACGGGAGGCATACAAGGTGCGATGCTGGGGCTGGAGGGTGCTATTGTACAGATGATCTCGCACGGCTTTATCTCCGGGGCATTATTCCTCTGTATCGGGGTGTTGTACGACCGTATGCATACCCGCAACATCAGCGACTATGGTGGTGTGATTAACAAAATGCCGATATTTGGTGCCTTTATGGTGTTGTTCAGTATGGCAAACTCCGGTCTGCCGGGCACCTCCGGTTTTGTCGGTGAGTTTATGGTGATCCTTGCCAGCTTTAAGGCGAACTTCTGGTATGCCTTCCTTGCCGCTACCACCCTGATGCTGGGTGCGGGTTACAGTCTGTGGTTGTTGAAACGGGTCATCTTTGGTGAGGTTGCTAATGATCAGGTGGCTGCACTTGAAGATGTGAATTACAGAGAATTTATGGTGTTGGGTGTGCTTGCCATTGCGGTATTGGCACTAGGTTTGTATCCGGCACCACTTGTCGATGTATTGCATGCAACAGTAGAAAATCTGTTGCAACATATATCGGTATCAAAACTATAAGAGCGGTCTGAGAACATGATAATGCCTGAACTTGCTGAATTCTTCCCGCTTATCCCTGAGATATTCATCCTCAGTATGACTTGCATTATATTGATCCTGGATGCCTTTCTTACGGAGCGGACGCGCACTATTTCCTTTGCTCTATCACAGGTGACACTGGTTATTACCGCCTTGCTGGTGGTGTTTGTTGATAGTGGCATAACCGAGGTGGTGCTGCACGGTCTGTTCGTCAATGATGCCATGGCGATTGTACTCAAGGTGTTCGTCTGTATTGTGACCTTTATGGTGTTCCAGTATTCCAGGGATTATCTGCGTGCGCGTGGTCTGTTTAAGGGTGAGTATTATGTGCTAGGTCTGTTTGGTGTGCTGGGTATGATGATTATGATCTCAGCGCATAACTTCCTGACCATCTATCTGGGGCTGGAATTATTGTCTCTGTCGTTGTATGCCATGGTGGCCTTTGATCGGGACTCAGCCACTGCCTCTGAGGCAGCAATGAAATACTTTGTCCTTGGTGCGCTGGCATCGGGTATGTTGCTCTACGGTATCTCCATGCTCTACGGCGTGACCGGTTCACTGGATATTGCCGAGGTCTCGAATGCCATTGCCGCGCATGATGCGCGTGACCTGCCACTGGTCTTTGGTCTGGTATTTGTAGTGGTGGGGCTGGCCTTTAAACTGGGTGCAGTTCCCTTCCACATGTGGGTTCCCGATGTCTATCAGGGTGCGCCGACCTCAGTAACTTTGTATATCGGTAGTGCGCCTAAACTGGCTGCTTTCGCCATTGTGATGCGTCTGCTGGTGGATGCTATGGGGCCCTTGTATGTCGACTGGAGCGGGATGTTGATGATTCTCGCAGTCTTGTCGATGGCAGTGGGTAATGTGATTGCCATTGCACAGACCAATATCAAACGTATGCTGGCGTATTCAACCATCTCGCATATTGGTTTTCTGATATTAGGTATCCTGTCGGGTAGCAATGAAGGCTATGCTGCCTCCATGTTCTACGCCATCACCTATGCCATTATGGCTGCTGGTGGTTTTGGTATCATTATCTTGCTTAGTCGGCGTGGCTTTGAGGCTGATCAATTGGATGACTTCAAAGGGCTTAATGATCGTAGTCCATGGGCAGCCTTTATGATGATGTTGCTGATGTTCTCAATGGCAGGTGTGCCACCTACCGTGGGCTTCTTTGCCAAGTTATCGGTGCTGGAGGCGGTTATATCCGCAGATATGTTATGGCTGGCACTGGTTGCCGTCGCTTTCTCCGTGATTGGTGCGTTCTATTATTTGCGTATCATAAAGCTGATGTATTTTGATAAGGTGGAAGAGGGAGCACAACCGATACAAGCCGCCTTTGATACCCGCTTTGTGTTGAGTCTGAATAGCCTGGCGGTATTAGCTCTAGGAATATTCCCTGGTGCCTTGATGACGCTGTGTATAAATGCCATTGGCTAATTGAGATAAGGCTTGAAGTCTTGCAGAATACTGCTAGAATGCTCTTCTTCTGATGCGGGGTGGAGCAGCCTGGCAGCTCGTCGGGCTCATAACCCGAAGGTCGTAGGTTCGAATCCTACCCCCGCTACCAATCAGTAAACCCGATAATTCAATGAGTTATCGGGTTTTTTATTGTCTGGAAGAAACTCTTAATAATGTCAGTGCGGGAGTTTTGCGGGAGTCTGCTTTCACAATCTTCGCAACTGCATCAATAAGTTCTTGAATTTCCGCCCCAGAGTAGTGTGTCGTGATGTCTCCAGTCTTATGACCTAGTAGTGCTGATCTAGTTTCTTTAGAAACTCCAGCAGCTCTAAGCCTTCTACCAAATGTATGCCTTAGATCATGAACTCTGAGATTTCTAAAACCCCAAGGGGCAGTATCTTTCATCTCTTTTTCATATCTATTTGCGGCACGTTCACGACCACCTTGCCAACCTGAGTTATAGATTTTATTCAATGGTCTGTTTCTTAGTGTGAAAACCCTTGAGGGGTGTTTCCCTCTTTGAGCTTCGATCACAGAAGCAGAAGCCGAATTTAGTACCACAACCCTTTCTTCCTCATTTTTCGTCGCCCATTCAGGCAATACGAACACTGAGCAGTCCAATTCAGCTATCCTTTATCCTTATCTCCCATCCCCATCTTAATTGGCAAATTTCCTGTTCTCTACACCCTGTATTCAGGGCGAATAGCACAGGTTCTACGAGATGAGTAGCTAATTCAGGTAGAAGAACTTTCTGTTCCTGCCAAGAAATAGAACCCCTCATAATAGTTGCATTATAAGGCTGTTTGGTGTCTAGTAAAATCTGGGGAATCCATTTGATAAGGTCGAAACGTAAGAGGAGAGGCGCTTGCCGCTTGCTGTTTATTTAGATTTTTTCGTAAAAACGAGTCAGATAAAGGCCAGTAATGTGTTGTCTCTAAAAAATGGGAGGATTGTATAGGCTAGTGGTACTGTTTTAAGGGATGGTTACAGAACGACCAAGAACCTATGGTATGAAATGTTGATAATCTAAAAATAAAGCTAGATTATCGGGTGTTATCGGGTATTATCGGGTATGTTAATCGGGTATAGGCATCGATAAGGGGTCTGAATGAAAGAGCCGCATATCACTGTTGGTCAAGATATATTGCAACTTATCGCTGAAATTGATGAGTTCAAAGGCCAATGGCAGGCATTGAAAGCTCTCTCACCGGAACGCCTGCAACAACTGCGTAAAGTGGCGACAATCGAAAGTGTAGGTTCTTCTACGCGGATTGAAGGTGCAAAGCTCAGCGATGTACAGGTAGAAAAGCTGCTTTCAAACCTCGGCAAGACATCTTTTAAAACCCGTGATGAACAGGAAGTGGCTGGATACGCCGAAGCGATGGATTTGGTATTTCAGGCTTACGAAGATTTGCACTTTAACGAAAATCATATCCGTCAATTACACCAGACATTGCTTCGTCATAGCGCCAAAGATGAACGGCATCGCGGCTCTTACAAAACACTTCCCAATCATGTTGTTGCCAAAGATGAAAAAGGTGTGTGTTGTGGTGTGATCTTTGAAACCGCAACGCCATTTGATACGCCCAGAGAAATGGAAGGATTGGTACAATGGGCATCCAAAGCAATTGATGAATCAGCTATGCACCCGCTTTTAATTATTGCGGTTATCAATGTGGTATTCTTGGCAATCCATCCATTTCAGGATGGTAATGGCAGACTCTCGCGTGTTCTAACTACATTGTTGTTATTACGTGCAGGTTATGAATATGTGCCTTATGTCTCGCTAGAAAGCATTGTTGAAGAGAATAAAGATCTTTACTATAAGGCACTGCGGCGCACCCAAGCTACGCTCAATAATAATGCCCCAGATTGGGAGCCTTGGTTAGGGTTTTTTCTACGTTGCTTGAAAAAACAAAAGGCTAATCTTATTATAAAGGTGGAGCAAGAAAAGGCTGTAAGCGATACTTCATTGTCGTTGCTTTCTGTTCGGATTCTTAAGCTTTTAGAAGAGCATGAACATTTAACCATTGCTCAAGTAGTAGAACTTACAGGCGCGAACCAGAATACGTTAAAAGTTAGACTACGTGAGTTGGTCAATGATAGTCGCATTCAGCGGCATGGTAAGGCTCGGGCGACTTGGTATAGCTTGGTTTGAAGCAATTGATGCGACATTCAGGCACAGACACTGAATCTATAATCTTCACCTGTTGAAAGCGAGGCTTTTGTGTTCTTGGCAGGACACCTTTTTTAACCAGCATCTTTTTCCATGTGTACAGGTCTTGAAGATCCAGTCCTTCGGATGTCACAAAGGCCTTCATCGTTTGACCCGATGCCTTACAGTTTTTTAATATCGTAAGCCAATGGCTTTGTTGTTCGGTCAGGTTCGGCTTGATTGGGTCTGACATATTCCATTCCTCTGAGGGTAAAACAACAGAGTGCAGAAAATCCTTTCAGGTGTATAGGGTGTGGTTTGTTTTGCGCTTACTCTGCTTCCACAATCTTCGCAACTGCATCGATAAGTTCTTGAATTTCTGCTCCTTAAGCTTCTATTTTGAAATTAGCATGGAGTTTAAGCCAATGGGATTTAAGCTTGTTTTTATGTTCTTCATCCATAGGCAAATCTTTCAAAGCTTCCGGCCATAATGTTCGTGCCTTCTCCATGGCATCATCAATATGCGGTTTGATTGCACGCCAGGGAATACCTGATTTATCAGTCCAATACTGAAAATGGTCTTCTGTTACTGAATACCACTTTTTCGTTTTACCAAGATTCAAGGCGTATTCTTTTTCTTCATCAATGTAAACGCGGGTGGTGACGATATCATACGCTGGAGACAGTCTTGGTGTTACCTGATCTTGATAAAGAAGGCTCCAGTTTTTTAAATGAGCATCACCATTGGCGAGTAAGATATTCACCAGTAATCGCCTGGCGAATTGCTGAGCGTCGGCTAAGCCATCACCAGAAAAATCATAAATCACTTTTCCTATTTGTTCGTAACTGGCGGAGTTATATTTTTCGTGTGGGTATTTCGCTAAGACTTGTGCAAAGTCTTCCATGTGAATTCTTGTATTGCCTTTACGGTCAAATCGTTTGATGGCAAAGGCCAGGTTTTCATCAGGTAGATTAATTTGTGGCAAGTTGTCCAGTTTATTAAGCTTAATGAGCTTGATATCCGGGATATCTACACCGGCCAAATCCGCAAGGTGCATCGCCGTATATTCGTTTAAGGGTAGATGCTTATGTTTGGTGGATGGTGTTTTTATAATCCAATCACCTAGCTCACCATTTTTAGCCAGGTTGTAGCGACCATCTTTTCCCTTCATGGAAAACTTTATTTGAATGCCAGCCAGGGAAAATTTATTTTTTTGGTTGTTGCCTTCGAATTTTATAGCTTTGGCTTTACTATGGGAGGTTAGCACAGTATCTGGCACATCCTGGGGGGCCATCGGTGTAGCAACTAATGCACCGGGCAGGTCTTGACCGAGATATGAAAAAATATGAAACTCATTATCGATATGCGTTTTTAAACCTTGGGAGATTAACTCCCGCAATGCCCCTTCTGGGAGTAGGTTGGATAATATAGGGTGTAGCCTCATGGTTTTTGTCCATGGCTTTGACATCAGCTTTTCTGAATGCGGGAAGTTTGGGTGCGTAATTAAGCTGAATGTTGGGCGTGAAGGATTACCCTTAAATTCATCAGCAAAGCTCAAAACATTACGGCCGTTTTGAAAGCCAGCCAAATACCCTACGAGCCTGCCATGTAAGGTAAGTTTAAGAACGTTAATCTCATCTATTGGGTCGTTTGGGCTCATTCTTCACCTGCGAGTAAATTCTTCCATGGATCATTGGCGAGCGTATTTTCATTACTTTGTTTAGAGTCTTTATCTTTTAGTGTTGGAGATGATAATGCATCATTTTCCAGAATCTCTTTTACCAGGTTCAACTTTTCTGTAGGGATCAACATCAACTCACTTTTTAGCCCTTTGGCAATGAGTTCAAGTGTGTTTAGTCTGGGGTTGCCCCTGGACTCTAAATGCTGATACTGCTGGCGTGATACGCCGATACGAAGCATCATATCTTTTTGTTTTAGGTCGAGGGCTAATCTGCGTTTTTTTAGTTGTTCAAGTAATGATCTCATTGTAGGAAACTTATGTGTTGCTTTTTTAGTATAAGAAATACATTAGTTTCTTTTTTAATAAAAAGCAACTAATAAATAGATTTTTAGTGTTTGATGAGGTTTTTTGCTGAAAAGTAATGCATGCATTGAAAGTGATCGTAGTTACTCCAGCCACATTCTTAGTGGTAATGCCAGATAAGCTGCAAAGAAACCAATACTCCAGATGCTCACAGATACCCAGAAGATGCGTTGATTCCATGTATGAGTGGTTTGGCATAAACGCCCTAGTTCAGGATCACTGGGACAGTGGCGAGCAGGGCGGTAGAGTAGCCAGCCTGCCAGACTTAGCATGAGACCTGAAAAGATAAACACCCATATCTTGTGTTGGCTCAATGTGATCAGAAAAGGAAAAGTGCTGGTGAGTGCGGCAACTGTGGTGCCGAGTCCCAGTGTCACCAGGATGATGGGCAGGGCACAACAGATCAGGGTGCCGCTGGAGGTGAACAAGGTTAGCCAGGTGACACTGCGGCCTTTTAATAATGTTGCCATGACTACTCTTGCGGTGTCTTGGTCATGCTGCGATAGGTGAAACCTGAATCGGTGAATAATTGTTTCATTCGTTCTTCGGAGAGGTCGATGCCTGTAGCTGTGTTGACGGTAACCAGACCATTATCCAGATCGACATCAATGGCTTCAACGCCTTCAATCTCCTTCAGCTTTTTTTCAATGCCGTAGGCACAAAAGGGACAGACCAGACCATCTACGCGCATGATGTATTGTGATCCGGCAGCAAGGCTTGATAGGCTCCAGATGAAGAGTAGGGTTGCTGTTAATATGCGTTTCATTGTATTGTCTCTCTTAATATCCATTGAAAATTTCGCTTGGTCAGTTCGAGCCATGCATCACTCCTCTTTAGCAGAGACACGCCGTGAAACCATCCATGGTGGCTCCATGCCCGCGTCCATGCGGGCATGGGTCTCTGCTAAAGAGGAGTCATTCCTGCCTCTTTAGTTTAACTGGATGGCAGTTACATATGCCATTCCAGAATCAATTTGGCTCTATAGTCTGTTTTATCCTGAACACCCTTCAGATTACTGGAAATGGGAACTTGTATAGCGGCTTTAACGGCAAAGTTGCGCTGGGTCCAGAAGATCCCCGGTGACAGGAACCATTCGTTACCACCACTGTTATTAATCGCTGTCCCGTTTAATCTTGTCTGTTGAGCATATTCACCATTGAGCTCAAGTAACCAGACCGTATCGGGTTCAAGATAGCCGGTGAGATTAGGGCGGACACCGGCGACCAGATCAATCAGTATCTTGTTGCCATGTTTAAGACCGGTGCTGTCTTTATTATTCGCCTGGTAGCGCAGGCTCGCCCAACGATACCAGCTGCGACCCTCAAAGCCGTAGGTCAGGCCGAGGGTGTTAGCACTGGCAGAAGAAAGTGTATTGCTGCCCGTATTCGTTTTGGTCTTTAATAAGATAGCGGCACTCTCCTGTATGCCCGGCTGATCATTACGCCAAAAACGGTATTTGGTGAATAGCCGGATGTCACCGGTACCATTGTTGCTGTTAGTGCCATTGTCCGCCCATGTATAGGGTAACTCAACTCCTGCTGACCAGTCTCCGGTGATACCGTAAGTTAGTCCCAGTCCGAGTTCATCCTCTTGTGCGGGTCCCTTTTTGTTGCGATGAAACTCGGGGGATATTTCAATGCCACCTTTATAGAGCACATGGGGCCCGATGCCAAAGATGGGATCATGCGCCATGATTGATGGGGTAATGAATGTCAGTGCAATGATTGCAAAGAGCCATTGAGCAGGGTTTTTCCATTTCATGAGTTTTTTGTGGTGCGTGGTACGCACCCTACCGGGATGGTTTCTGGGGTAGGGTGCGCACTGCGCACCATGGGTAAATTTTACGCACCTGCTACAGCTTTCTGAATCAGGGGGATTAACGGCTCAGGAAGTTTGATGTTGCCTGCCAGGGCATATTGCTGGCCTTGTTCAGACATCTTCTTCCAGGTCTTTTGCACGATATCAATCCACTTGGCTTCATCATATTCAGGGTGCTTGTCGACAAAGGCTTGCATATAATGTTCGATAAATACCAGGTCGATAACATCCTCGACTAATTGGGTATCGGGGTTAACCTTGAGCGCACATTTGCCGACGGCCTTTTTGACACGTTCCATGCTCTCTTCATCGTAACCGGTCTGTGCCATTAAATCGATTGTTGTCTGGGCATGAAATTTATACAGGTCGGTGCGCCAGGAAAAATAACCCTGGCGGTTCATGGGGTAGTCTGCCCTGGGTGATTTCCAGCGCTGAATATGTTGGGCGCGAACCGCGATCTTCATGACATCATCCGACTCGGGGGCATAACGTTCGATCATCTCTGCCATGCGATGTGAGTAGAGTAGTTCTTTGGGCCACTCCTTGCCATCCGCTGTTTCCTGATTGGGATCTTCGCTATTAGCGACATCGATCAATTCGATGGTTTTTGTGTATAAGGTCTGGGACATTATTGGACTCCGTTGATGTGTTTTTACGCAGAGCGTTGGAATAAGCTTATGTCAAAAGATTGTAGCGCAGGGGACGTTGATATTTTTATCTCTGTTTGTCAGGTTTCTATGGGTAGGCCTGCGCTCTTCCATTCAGGGAAACCATCTTCTAATCTATGAGCCTTAATGCCTTTTTCTCGTAGACGCGCAACAGCATCAAAGGCGAGAATACAGTGGGGGCCACGACAGTAGGCAACAACCTCTTGCTCAGGATCAAGTGTCTCAAGATATTGTTCCAGTTCATTAAGCGGGACATTGGTGGCACCAGGCACATGGCCTGCGGCATATTCTTCGGCTGGGCGCACATCAAGTACCGTGACGAGACCTTTGCGTACGCGTTTAAGTAGTTCTTTGGCGGGAACGGCCTCAAGATTGTCCTTGACCGTGAGATAGGTATTAACCAGTTGATTAACTTCGGCAAGATGACGTTCTGCGACACCACGTAGCGCCTCTAGTAGACCAATGACATCAACCCCGCTCAGGCTGTAAAAGACCTTTAAGCCTTCCTTGCGAGAGCTCACCAGGCCAGCTTGTCGGAGTTGTTGCAGGTGTTGAGAGGTGTTCGCAACACTGAGACTGGATACCTTGGCAAGTTCATCGACACTGCGTTCACCTTGTGCCAGGAATTCAATTAACTCCAGTCGATTGGCATTACTGAGTGCCTTTCCCACGCGAGCAAACTGGGTGAACAGGTCTTGTTTGAAATGACCGCTTGACATATTCTGGAAATCCTCTATTCTATTATTCAAGTGATCTATTGATTATATGATCTCTTGTAGTAATTCTAGCACTGTTTGTGGATGATGCAAATAGAGACACCTTATTTATTAGAGGGATCATGACAATGGATTTTATACTCAATAATGAAATAGGCATTCGCCTGAGTTTCTTTTTCGGTATATTTGCTGTGATGGCGCTATGGGAAGTGCTGGCGCCGTGTCGAGTTCAGAGTGTGTCCCGATGGTTGCGCTGGAGCAATAACCTGGGTTTGGTATTCCTCAATAGCTTCGTTATACGCCTGTTATTTCCTGCGGCTGCGGTCGGGGTTGCTGCCTTTGCAGCTGAACAGGGTTGGGGACTATTTAATTATTACGATATTCCCTTTCTCATTACGGTTATCGCCGCTGTTATTATCATGGACTTTATTATCTACATACAACATGTGATGGTGCATGCTGTACCTGTGCTTTGGCGTTTGCATCGGGTTCATCATGCTGATCCCGACTACGATGTGACTACCGGGGCGCGTTTCCATACGCTCGAGATTATTCTTTCCATGCTCATCAAGTTTGCCACGATTGTTTTATTAGGTGCGCCTGTCGTTGCTGTCATTATCTTTGAGGTCGTGCTTAATGCCATGGCGATGTTTAATCATGGCAATGTCCGTTTACCCAAGGGATTGGATCATCTCCTGCGGATGTGTTTTGTTACCCCGGATATGCATCGGGTGCATCACTCGGTAGAGGATGATGAGGCGAATAGTAATTTTGGCTTTAATCTGTCCTGGTGGGACAGACTGATGGGAACCTATCGTGATCAACCGCGCGCCAGTCATGAACAGATGAAGATTGGCATCCATCATTATCACGATAATAAACAAGTGGTCTGGATTAGTGGCTTGTTGGCCTTGCCATTTGTCGGCAAGCTGCATGGTTATGTGATTAATCGACGTAGCTGGGATAGTGCCGAATCAAAAGGGAATGAATGATGAATAATAAGGTATTACGTTTTTTTATCTTGTTATTACTGTTAGTCGGTATTGTCTTTGCGGTAATGAATCGGCATCATTTTGATACGGCTGCACTGGAGTCCTGGGTGCAGGGAGCGGGTAGTGCCGGACCTTTCCTGTTTATGTTGATCTATATTGTGGGCACCGTATTTTTTCTGCCAGGTTCGGTGCTAACCCTGTTGGGTGGTGCATTGTTTGGCCCTTACTGGGGCACCTTTTATAATCTGACCGGTGCCACCATTGGTGCCATGTTATCTTTTTTGATATCCCGTTATCTAGCCTCTGACTGGGTAGCCAATAAGACGGGTGGCAAGATTAAACAGCTTGTTAATGGTGTGGAGAGTGAGGGTTGGCACTTTGTTGCCTTTACCCGTCTGGTGCCATTGTTTCCTTTTAATCTACTCAATTATGCCCTGGGTCTGACTAAAATTAGTTTTACCCAATACAGTCTTGCCAGCTGGATTTGTATGTTACCCGGTGCCATCGCCTATACCTATCTGGGTTATGCCAGTAAGGAGGCCATTTCCGGTGGTGAAGATACGATACAGAAAATTATGTTGGCGATAGCGTTGTTGGCTGTGGTGGGTTTTCTGCCGCGTCTGATAGGCAAGTTACGTAGCAAGCCAATGATGATTATCCCGGAATTGCATAAAAGGCAGGCGAGTGGTGAGGACTTGCTGATACTGGATGTGCGTACTGCTGAAGATTATGTTGGTGAGCAGGGGCATATTGCGGGCTCTATGTTGTTGCCACTGGAGGAACTGGAACAACGCATCCATGAGCTGGATGATTATCTGGAAAAGACCATCGTCACAATTTGCCGTACTGATCGTAAATCCTTGCAGGCAGAAAAGATCTTGACGCAGCATGGTTTTGCCGATGTGCATGTGGCGAAGATGGGGATGACGGGCTGGAATAAAAACGGTTTTTCGGTTGAGTAACACGGACTATTCTGATGAATGTCGATGTCTCTTTTGAAAAAACGGTAACGCATAATCCACGTCGTGTTAATGCGACACAACAGGATTTGATGCCCGTACGTTATAGTCTGTGGATTCAGTTTTTGAGCATGGCGGCATTTACCCTGGCCTTTGTTGGCTGGCTGAATGAGACCTGGTTATTCTGGTTTGATAATCCTGTCTGGCTTAATCGTTATACCGAATATCTTATTATCTTGAGTTTCGGGATCTGGCGTATTATCGCAGAGAAGAATGCCTATACCCGCAAGCGGTTAATGATTCTTGTCTTTATGGTAACGGTGTTCTGGTGGATGATCCCGTGGCTGTATCCGATGTATGAGCCTTACGCTGGTTTTCTCTGGGGACAGCCGGTATTCCCTTCCCTGCATGTGCCAGGAACCATTACCTTCTTCCTGATTCTAGCGGCGGTATTTCTATTTGGTCGACGTATTATCTGTGGTTTTAACTGTCCCTGTGTGGGTGTGCGTGAGACCGTGGGGTTTGCCTTTAGGGATCGAACCCTGCGTTCTGATTGGGCCTGGATGTTAAGGCACAGCAAATGGGTGTTTTTTATTTACTATGTGGGTGTGATGGTAGTTACTCAGTTTCCCCCTAATTCATGGACGGTGAGTTTTGTGGGTGGTTTTTATCTTGTCGTAGCAATGACCTATTTTGGTAGCTTTTTTATTGCCCCTATTGTTGGCAACCGTTTTTATTGCCGTTATCTCTGTCCTTATGGCGCGACCTTTGGTCTGCTGAATCATGCCGGTTTTTATGGTATCGAGATGGATGTCGAAAAATGTATTGATTGTCAGCGTTGTGAACAGGTTTGTGATATGGGAATCCCGGTATGGCGACAGGGTAAGGAGGCAGGACGTGTCACTGCACTGGAAGATTGTATGGGTTGTGCCCGTTGTGTGGTGTCTTGTCCAACCGATGCACTGGAGATTCGGGATGTACGCAATCTATTCCGACCTGCGCTGAAACAGAATGCCAGCTATTTATTAAAGCGTAAAAAGGTGGGCAGAACCTGGCGTGAGGGAAGTGTTGAGCGGGTAGTCACTGAACGCCGTCAGGACTGGAAAGAAAGCAGTGTGCCACCGGCCTTTGCGAAGATTCAGCAACAGGCAGCTCGTTGTCTGGATTGTGGTGTGCCGGGATGTAGTAATGCCTGCCCTCTATCCAACCATATCCCGGAGTGGCTGGAGGCGGTGGCTGCGGGTGATATCAAAGGGGCAGCAACTATCTCGCACAGCACTAGTAATCTACCGGAGATCTGTGGTCGTCTCTGCCCTCAGCATCGTCTCTGCGAAGGGAGTTGTACCAAGGCTAAGGAAGAGGATGGTGCGGTAACCATTGGGCTGGCAGAACGCTTTATTACTGATGAGGCATTGCGCCAGGGTTGGCAACCGGTGAAGCCCGATAAAAACAATGGTAAACGTATTGCGGTTATTGGTGCGGGCCCGGCTGGCCTGGCTTGTGCTGATCAGTTGAACAAGGCGGGTTTTGAGGTGAGTATCTTTGATCGTGAAAAGATAGCCGGTGGTTTAATGGCGACTGCGATACCCCCCTTCAAGTTGGAAAAATCGATTCTTATGCGGCGCCAGAACTTGCTGCAAGATCATGGGATAAATTTTCATCTGGGTGTTGAGGTTGATGGACAACTTATGCAGGAATTAACAGGGCGTTATGATGCTGTTTTTCTGGGCCTGGGTGCGCAACGTTCACGCATACTGGATATCCCTGGATGTCATCTTGATGGTGTTTACACGGCATTGGATTATCTCGCTGCTGTAAATAAAGAGCAGGGTGGTGACAGAATGTCAGGTAAACGTGTGCTGGTACTGGGGGGTGGTGATAGTGCTATGGACTGTGCGCGTTCGGCTATACGTCAGGGTGCAGACAGGGTGATCCTGGTTTATCGGGGCACAGAGCAGGCCATGCGTGCCTCAGCAAAGGAACAACAGGCGGCACGGGAAGAAGGTGTGCAGTTTATGTTTGAGTGTTCACCGCTTGTAGTGAGGGGTGATGGTCAGGTGAGTGCGGTGCAGCTTAAACAGGCCGATGATGATTTAGCACCCATGATCATGGCTTGTGATGCCTTGATTATTGCGATTGGTCAGATAGCGCAGCCCCCCGCATGGTTAGCAACATTGGGGGTTGATATTGATGAGCGGGGTCTTATCCGTATTGATGATCAGGGGCAGACATCGAATATAAAGGTTTATGCAGGCGGTGATAATACCCGTGGCCCTGATCTGATTGTGACGGCGGTTGTGGATGGACGACGTGCAGCTGAGGGTATTATCAAGAGTTTCCAGTCTATGCAGCAGATTAAAAAGGCTGTTGGTTGGACTCAATGAAATATTACTATCTTGTTAAGGTTTTTTTTGGCTTCTGTAATGATAGGGTTTTAACTGAAAAAAATATGTCTGGTAAGTTCGAGATATGAATCACTCTTCTCTAACAAAGACACGCCGTGAATACATCCATGTAGGCTCGACAGCCGCGTCCATGCGGCTGACGGTCTCTGTTAGAGAAGAGCAATGCCTATCTCTTGAGTTAACGGGACGGTAATGATGAAACAATTAATCGTAATAATGGCTCTGTTCTCTTCATCAGCATGGGCGCACCATACCCAGGATCACTTGATGTTGGAAGCGGGTTCTGCACAGGTGATTGCAGATACACAGCAGGGGGCTGAAGGTGGCGCGGTCTGGCTGCTGTGGGCAGCGGTCTTTGTTTTCCTGTTGTTGGGTCTGATACGTTGGTGGAAGGGTCGATAATGAAGACAAAAAGAGTCCGCTACGTCTGGATACCGATAATTATCATCCTGATTGTAGTGCCGTTTGGTTTTTATTATGTTAACTGGAGTAAGAGTGGTAGTGGTGCAGGACTGTACTCACATCAATGGCTGCCGGATGCGGTTTTTTCTTATTGGAACCCGGATCGTTTTTATCAATCGGTAGAGAGTGTGACGGGGATATTTAAGGGTGAGGAATGCGTTAGCTGTCATCAGGCAGTAACCCCCGGCATTGTTAAGGATTGGCGCAAGAGTCGTCATTCACAGGCGCAGACAACGGTTTATTGTTCTGATTGTCACGGTAATGATCATCAAAATCTGCATTTGCCTACACCTAAGGTCTGTGGTGATTGTCATGTGACACAACATACTGATTTTAACGATGAACGGCGTTACGGTTTTCCCGGTCACGCGCTGGCGATGGAGCGGGCGCTGGATGCTAAACACTTTGTCGACAAGCCCAAGGCTGAGGTGACAGCCTGTCTGCAATGTCATTCAGTGGCAACCAAATGTGATTCCTGTCATTCACGTCATCGTTTTAACGCGGCTGAGGCACGTCGCCCTGAGGCTTGTATTACCTGTCACAGTGGCCCGCCTCATCCGGATGATGAGACCTATTTTAATTCGGCGCATGGTCAGATCTATCTTAAGGAGGGTGATACCTGGGATTGGTCAAAACCGCTAAAGAAAGGTAATTATCCTGCTCCTACCTGTGCCTACTGTCATATGGATGAGGGCAAGCATCAGGTGACGGATAAATCGATCTGGAAGTTTGGTATCAAGCAGGTCAATCCATTAACCTCCGGCAATGAAGTGAAACGGGATAAGTGGGTGAAACTTTGTAGTGACTGTCATGAATCTGATTGGGCCAGACAGCAACTGTCTGGAATGGATGCAGAAAGAAAACGTGCCTGGAAAAAACTCTATGCAGCAGAGGATATATTGAAAGGCTTGCGTGATGAAAAACAGTTATACCCGCTGGCAAGGCAACGTCCACCCTACCCAGGTGATTCGGAAGACGCCTTGATGCAATGGGAGCGAATTGGTTTTTTTGAGGGGCAGGCATCGGCCTTTTATAATGTCTCACCGATTGAACGTGATTATTTCGAGATGTGGTACTTCGATAATCTTGCTGCCTATAAAGGTTCTGCGCATGGTGACCCAGGGTTTGTCCGTAAGGGTCATGCGGGGATGGATGCAGCACTGGTGAACATCCGTCGTAATGCTGATGTCTTGCGTGCCTTGGCTGATGCAGAAAAGAAGGTGGGGATTAAACGGAAAGATGATTCCATCTGGAAGCAGGGTGAATATACTGATCATAATCGGGGACATAACTGATGCACCTTTTAGTGTGGATGTTATTGGTTGTTGGCTCTAGCGTGAGTCTTGCGGGTACTGCCCCGCAAGGTTCTTTTGATAATGCAGCCTGTATTGATTGTCATCAACAACGGAATCTCTCTTTGGTTAGGGCATGGCAGTCCAGTGCTCATGCGCGTGTTGAGGTGAGTGCTGATTGTGTGGTCTGTCACGGTGCTTCACATGAGAATGCCGCTATGAGAGCACGTCAGGATGCCGTCTGTATCGACTGTCATGGCGGTCAAAAGGACCCCGTGGTTCATAGTTATTCAACCTCCAAGCATGGTTTGATATTGCGGCTTGAAAAAAAAGAGTGGGACTGGACACAACCCTTGTCGCAGGCGAATTATCGTACTCCGGGTTGCGCCTATTGTCACATGCAGGGAGGTGGGCATAATGTTGCTGTACGTGATGTGGGTCTGTTGCGAGAAAACAAGGCTGAAATAGAGTTGGTGCAGGATACTATGCGCAGGGTATGCCAGGATTGTCACGCCCCACGTTACATCACTCGTCTGTTTGAAAATGGGGAGAAGATGTTGGCGCTGGCACGGATGAAGGTCAGGGAGGCGCAGGCGTTGTTGTTACAAGCTCGGGAGCAATATAGTGCAGAGAAGTTGGAGGCGGCTGAGATGCAATATAAAAAGATGAAATCTGTGCATCTCAGGAATGTCTATCTCGGCGTTGCCCATCAGTCACCTGATTATCAGTGGTGGCACGGGCATCCTGCTCTGGATGGAGATCTGTTACGGATAAAGGGGTTTATTAGTGGGTTGGAGCGGGTGAAAAAACTACCCTGATTGGGTTCACAAGCTAAAGCGTTATATTCTGTTTCGGATTGTGCGTATTGTGCGTAATTGTCGACTAATACATTGTTTTTGTTGTCTTTTTTATTAAAAAACGCTTAATATTTTATATCCTTTGACGATAGATAAATCGTCTTGATATTTTAATTTTTCGATCTGACGGATGGAGTAATCTATTATGATTGAGCGACTTAATAACCTAAAAATTAGCCATAAGCTATTGCTTATGTTGAGCATCCCGTTACTGGGTTTATTGTTTTTTTCTATTGGTGAGATCAATAATAAGTGGCAGCAATTCAGTGAGGCACAGGCGGTGCAAGAGGCTGTGTTATTGTCACAACACCTGGATTCTGTGGCACATAATTTTGCTGTGGAACGTGGTCTGTCGGCAGGTTTTCTGGCGAGTAAAGGCAAGCATCTTGCATCAGAATTACATGAACAGCGGGTCAAGGCTGATACTGCGGCTATGGCATTGCAATCATGGTTGAAGAGCAGTGTGACGCATGTTGATATCTCAGTCATACAGACAGAGATAGATAGTATTTTGGGTCTGGTGAAAAACCGTAGCGTTATTCGTACTGCTGTTGATCGTATGGATCAGGATAATGGAGCCTTTGCCTATTATTCAGGCTTGAATGCACAAACGCTGGAACTGGTGCAGAAATTGGGGGCTGGTATCAACCAGGCCAGTATTGCACGTCAGGCTCGCGCTTATGCTGATTTACTTTGGATGAAGGAACGTGCAGGTCAGGAGCGTGGGGCATTGAATGGTGTCTTTATATCCGGGCGGGTAAACTCAACGAAAGCCAACGCTATTATTTCTTATATTAGTGATCAGAATGCATTTTTCAGGGATTTCCATCTGTCGGCTAGTGAATCACTGAGCCAATTTTATACGACTAAACTATCGGGTGAAGCGATTGACAGGGTTATGGCACTGCGTGCCCTTGCGGCATCAGGGCGTGTTGCGGGGGTTGATGCGGGTGACTGGTTCAAACAAAGCACAAGCCGTATTAAATTAATTAAGGCGGTGGCTGGTAAAGCTGCTAGTGATCTGGTTGATGAGGCTGATCAAGTCGTAAATACGGCAATAAGGGCATTTGTAATCTATAGTGTGTTTACCCTGGTGATTGTATTGGCAGCTACACTGCTTGCCTTTTTTGTTAGTAAACGCTTAAGCGAAGGTGTTGCTGGTATTGTTAATGCCTTGTCGATAGTGGGAGAGAAAGGCGACTTCGGGGTGCGTATCCCCGCTACTGGTAAGGATGAGATTGGTATTATGGCAGGGGCACTTAATCAACATATGGATGTCCTGCAACAGGCTATTGATGGTGTTGGTCAGGTTATGACGGCGGCGGCTAATGGTGATTTTGGACAACGGATTGAAATGGGACTTAAGGGTGATCTCGATAAACTTAAGTCGGGTGTGAATACCAGTATGAATTCCGTGCAGACTGCATTAGGCGAGGTTAATAGCGTGATGAGTGCCGTGGCTAATGGCGATTTTGTCCAGCGCGTTGAGGGCGACTTCCATGGGGAATTTGCTGGCTTTAAGGATAATGTTAATGCCGCTGTCGATAGTCTGGAACGTATGATTGAAGCCCTGTCAGGTGTTATGCAGGCTATCGTTAGTGGCAATTTTAAACACCGGATGGATGAGAGTGTTGCCGGAGACATTCGTCAGAATGTTGATAGTGCTATGGAATTAATGGAGGCTGTGATTGATGAGACCAGTCAGATCATGACAGCAATGGCAGAAGGTGACCTTAATCAACAGGTGCGAGGTGATTATCCTGGTCAACTTGCCTTGCTCAAAGACTCAATTAATAACTCATTGGTCAATCAGCGACGTGTTGTGACTGAGGTTCGACAGGCGGTTCAGCAAATTTCAACGGGTGCCAGTGAAATTGCCAGAGGTAATATGGATCTGAGTCAACGTACAGAGGAACAGGCCTCTTCTCTGGAAGAAACCGCTTCCAGTATGGAAGAGATGACAGCGGTTGTGAAACAGAGCGCAGATAATGCCCATCAGGCGAATCAACTGGCTGTTGTTGGGCGAGAAGAAGCTGAACAAGGTGGTAGCGTAGTCGGTAAGGCGGTCTCTGCCATGTTGGAAATCAACACCAGTAGTAAGAAGATTGCCGACATTATTAGTGTCATTGATGAGATTGCCTTCCAGACCAACTTATTAGCACTGAATGCGGCCGTTGAAGCAGCCCGTGCAGGAGAGCAGGGTCGAGGTTTTGCTGTAGTTGCCGGTGAGGTTCGTAATCTGGCACAACGTAGTGCGGAAGCCGCCAAGGAAATCAAGGTGTTGATTGGAGACAGTGTGGATAAGGTTAAAGAAGGTAGTGAGCTGGTTGATCAATCCGGTGAATCACTGGGTAAGATTGTTACTGCTGTTAAGAAGGTCAGTGATATTATTGCCGAGATTGCTGCTGCCAGTAAGGAACAATCCCTTGGTATCGAACAGGTGAATGCTGCCATTATGCAGATGGATGATGTTACTCAACAGAATGCAGCGCTGGTGGAAGAGGCTGCGGCTGCCAGTCAGTCACTGGATGAGCAGGGGCAGCGTTTGACTAGCCTGATTGATTTTTTCAAGACGGGGGATGAAGAGGATAGTTTATCAACTCATCCAGTTCACGGCTAAGTGCTTCATAGCCCTTATAGCCTCGACACAGGCTATGGTATTGCTTGTCTTTTTGTAGGATAAGGGTTGGGAATCCTCTGACTTCAAAACTTTGTGTCTGCTCGAAGTGTTGCTTTGTTGCCTTGATAAGTTGTTCGCTACGAAAGGTCTCCAGGAATATCTCTGGTTTAATTCCGCATTCGTGGGCGAGTGATGCCAGATTGTCTTCCTGGCTAACATCAATTCCATATTGGTAGAAGGATTGCTGAATCAGGGTGAAGAATGGAAAGGCCTTTTCGGCTGCTAGTGTTCCTATGCTAATGACGGCTCTACATGCTGGTTCGGTATCGTAAATAAAGCCTTCTGGCAGGGCATTGCTGTATTGGAATGCAGCACCGGTTTTATCTTCAACATCATGCCAGTGATGCATGATCTCCTGACGAAATATATCATTGACTTCTTCTGTGGTACTGGGGCGCAGCCCACCCATGACTATTGCCATGCGAGCCTTGTTGGCATAACTCTGTCGAATTTTTGTTATGATGGGTGAGAAACCCCAACACCATGAACACATGGGGTCGGCGAAGTACCAGAGTATAGGTGTATTAGGCATAATTTTAATTATATGTTATTTTCAGTAAATGATGAAAAAAGACTTATTTAGTGCCGCTTACGATTGTCTACGAGCAGAGAGCGTTGACGACAAGGTTAACCAAACCCAAATAATGGCTGCGGCCTGGCAACGGGGTGATTTATCCTTGCAAACTAATATGCCGGTTGAAGCTATTCATCAACCGGGGCGACCAGTAAAGCCAACCCTGGTGTCTGCCGGTGCAGTGCCTAAACGGAAACTGGGTAGTGTTGAAGGCCGTGCTGCCTTGTTACATGCGATTGCTCATATTGAGTTCAATGCCATTGATCTGGCATGGGATGCGGTCTATCGTTTTCGGGAGATGCCGCGTGAATTCTATGATGATTGGGTGCAGGTGGCTTTTGAGGAGGCGTATCATTTTGGTCTGGTGCATCAACGTCTACAAGATACCGGGTATCAGTATGGTGATTTTGATGCGCATAATGGTCTGTGGGATATGGCAACAAAGACTGCGCATGATATTTTAGTTCGCATGGCACTGGTGCCGCGTTTTCTGGAAGCGAGGGGGCTGGATGTAACGCCGGGTATTATTCGTAAGCTGGAAAATACAGGCGATCAGGCATCCATTGATGTGTTACAGATTATCCTGCGTGATGAGATTGGTCATGTGGCTATTGGCAGTCGCTGGTTTGGTTATTTATGTAATCAGCGTGGTCTGGTGATGGAAGCAAGTTATCGTCAGATTCTTGATGAATATCTGCCTGATCGAGGTTTCAAGATTGAACTCAATGAATCTGCGCGTCTACAGGCTGGGTTTAGCAAGGATGAGCTACAGGCGTTAAAATAATTCCATATTTTGATCGTTTTCCGCTAACACGACACTGTTTCTGCCTTTATGTTTGGCATGATAAAGTGCCTTGTCGGCTGCCTGAATGATGTCCTCTATTTGTTCGCCATTATTAGGGTAGCAGGCGACGCCAAAACTGGCTGTAAATGAGAATGTTTCGTTGTTATGCAAGGGTATTTTAGAATGTTGAATATTCTTGCGTAATCGTTCGGCTGTATTCATAGCCTCATTACAGGATGTTATGGGTAACAGGATGGAGAACTCTTCGCCACCATAACGGCAGATGACATCGTGAGGTCGTAGTTCTGACCCAATAATCTTGCTAATGGTGGTGAGTACCTTATCACCTGCCGGGTGTCCAAATCGATCATTGATCTCCTTGAAGTGATCAAGATCAAAAATAATAAGGGCAAACAGATGTTGGTGACGTACAGAACGATCCATTTCAAGTGTTAGCAGGCGCATGAATTCTCTACGATTAAATAACCCTGTCAGGTAGTCTCGTATGCTCATTTCCCTGATTTGTTGATGGCTTTGATCCAGTTGTTCTGCCATTTGGTTAAAGGTGCTTTCCAATATGCCTAATTCATCCTTGCCTGGATGAGGTATGCGCTGGTGGAACTCACCCTCACCGTATTTTTTGGCGCATTGAGTGAGCGATTGGATTGGACGTAGAACGGAGTTGATGAACAGGATGCTGATGGTTAATGTGAGAATGAATCCAGCGAGTAAGATAAAGCCGATTTCAAACATCATACGTTCATGGATTTTTTGAAATTTCAGTTGCGTATTATCGATGTTGATGAGGGTGGTAGAATCCTGGTTGGGGATTGCAAGTGCCGCGGGTTTATAGGTGTCCAGCAGATTCTGAAATGTATTATCAGTTTGATGGATCGCATAATATGCAGACATAGCGATAGGTATGCATACAATACCCAGGAGTATTATTGTTATTAAACAATATCGCATGCGTAATGAATGAATCATTGTGTAACTCGCTTTACGGAATGTAATCAAAGATTACATTTTCTTTTACAGGTTTTCCGGTAATGCGTAGCAACAATAATTGAGCGAACATAAAAAAGTTGTGCCGATGGCAACCCCGCTATCATAGACCTCTCCTTAGACCGGTGGCTTTGCGCCCCTGCCTTTCAGCAAGTTTGCTATTAACAATCCTAACTCTCTCATGAATTATGTGGTTTGTCAAATTTCGTGATCTGTGTCACACTTTTGCCCATTAAGCTTACTCTTGTAACGGATAGGACGTTTTTATGATCAGTGTGAAGATGGAAAAGATTCTTGATAATCTGACCTCTAACTATATGCCATTTACTTTGCTGTCGAATGAATGCACGTTAGAAGTTGTTAATGTTGTACGTTTTATCGAGATGCGTGAGGGTGAAATTGTCCACATGATGGAAGATACCGGTAATTCATATTATATTATTACCCAGGGTTCAGCTGAGGTTCTGCAACGTGGCATCTATGATGATGAGATGCACAAGATTGCTGAATTGGGTGAAGGTGATGCCTTTGGTTGCGAGGCATTGATCTCCGGTAATGCGCGTTCAGAGACCGTGATTATGCTGGAGGATAGCACCTTATGATGAAATCGTTTAATTTGTTATTTGCCAGTCTTCTGGTTTTATTGGTCTGGCCTTTATCCGGTATGGCGAGTGTCGAGGTGGCTGGATCCAACAGTGATGTTGATTTGACCAATACCTGGTTGGGTATTAGTGCGGTTATCCTGTTTGTTGTGGCCTATTGTTTTGTGATTGCAGAAGAGTTCCTGCATATGCGTAAATCCAAGCCGGTTATTCTAGTGGCTGGATTAATCTGGATACTGGTGGCCATCGCTTTTGCTAATATCGGCGATACCGTAACGCCGGGAGCCGCTATCCGTCACAATCTACTGGAATATGCCGAACTATTATTGTTCTTGCTTGCAGCCATGACCTACATTAATACTATGGAAGAACGTAATGTCTTCGAAAAATTACGTTCCCGTCTGGTGGGTTCCGGGTATTCATTGCGTCAGATATTCTGGATTACCGGAGGGCTGGCCTTTGTTATCTCTCCAGTAGCCGATAACCTGACGACAGCATTGGTTATGGCGGCGGTAGTTATTTCCGTGGGTATTGGTAATACGGGCTTTATCACCTTGGCATGTATCAATATTGTTGTTGCTGCAAATGCAGGTGGTGCCTTTAGTCCCTTTGGTGATATCACGACCCTGATGGTCTGGCAAAAGGGTATGGTTAGCTTTAGTCAGTTTTTTGTTCTGTTTACACCCTCCCTGGTTAATTGGTTGGTGCCAGCAGCGATTATGTCTTTTGTCCTTCCGAATGGTCAACCTCAACAACTCAATGAAGAAGTTGAGGTCAAGCCGGGTGGTTATAATGTGGTGTTTTTATTCTTGCTGACGATTGCCCTGGCTGTGGTGCTGCATACCTTCCTGCACCTGCCACCGGTTCTCGGTATGATGACGGGTATGGGACTGCTTAAGATCTATGGTTATTTTATTCGTCGAGATGAGATTTCACGTTTGAGTGTTGAAATCAGTGGTCCTGAAGATGGGAGTGCTGATATTATTGAACACAAGGCATTTGATATTTTCAGGAGTATGAAGCGGGCTGAGTGGGATACCTTGATGTTCTTTTATGGTGTTATCCTGAGTGTGGGTGGTTTGGGTACACTGGGTTATCTGGCATTACTTTCTGAAACATTTTATGTCGGCTATGGTGCGACCTGGGCGAATATTGCCGTTGGGGTCTTGTCGGCTATTATTGATAATATACCCGTGATGTTTGCCGTGTTGACGATGCAGCCCGATATGTCATTAGGTCAGTGGTTATTGGTGACGTTAACTGCGGGTGTGGGTGGTTCCTTGTTATCAATTGGTTCAGCAGCGGGTGTTGCCTTGATGGGTCAGGCGCGAGGGGTCTATACCTTTTTTGCCCATCTTAAATGGACCTGGGCGATTGCCTTGGGTTATGCTGCTAGTATCTGGGTGCATCTGCTGGTTAATGCAGAACTAATGTAAACTGGGTAGGGTGCGTATTACGCACCCAATATCTAATACTCAGCCAACCACTGGACCAACTCTTCGGCAGGTAGGGGACGGGACATGTGATAGCCTTGAGCCTTCTCGCATCCCAACGATTTTAATAAATCAAATGCTTCCTGACTCTCGACACCTTCAGCTGTCACCTCACGACCCAGGCTATGAGTCAGGTCGATGGTGGATCGTACAATCACGGCGTGTTTCTCATTTTCCATCATATCCATAACAAAGGATCGATCAATCTTTATCTCACTGACAGGGAGTTGCCCCAGCATTGATAATGATGAGTAGCCTGTACCAAAGTCATCAATAGAGCAATGTATCCCCATGTCGTTCAGGCGCGTTAGAATCTCTTTTGCCTGTTCCGGATTGTGCATGAATGCGCTTTCTGTGATCTCCAGCATCAATGAAGAGTTGGGTACTTCCCAGCTATCCAGTAGTTCGGCGATTTGATCTGGAAGCGTGGATTCTTGCAGGTTACGTACAGATAAATTGACAGCAATAGTGAGGTTTATGTCATCCTTTTTCCATAGATGACACTGTTGTATCGCCTTGTTGAGTACCCATAATGTGAGTGGTCGTATTAATCCACTACGTTCGGCAAGGGCAACGAACTCATCGGGAGGGATGAATCCGTATTTTGGATGATTCCATCTTAGTAGTGCTTCAACATCATGTACGGTGGATGTTTTCAGATCGACCTTGGGCTGGTAATATAAGGTGAGTTGATTCTCTTCGATAGCACTCCTTAGGTCACCCATAATGGTCAGGCGGCGAATGGTATATTGATCAGATTCTGGTGAATAGATAAAAACTTCGGAGTTATCTTGTTTGGCCTTGTACATTGCGATATCAGCACATTTAATCAGGGTGTCTGCATCGCTTCCATGTTCTGGATACAGGGCAATACCAATGCTGGCATCAATATCCAGTTTCAGATCATCAATGCTAAAGGTCGCCTCTAGTTTCTGGGTTAATTCTTCCGCAAGAGCGGTTGATTTATCAAGCCCTGAATCAGGAATAATGATAGCGAATTCATCCCCGCCGAGGC
This sequence comes from Gammaproteobacteria bacterium, assembly GCA_013151035.1. Lineage (NCBI taxonomy): Bacteria > Pseudomonadati > Pseudomonadota > Gammaproteobacteria > Gammaproteobacteria bacterium. The sequence goes on along the minus strand of JAADJB010000015.1, from coordinate 63,590 downwards.
GGGCAATGATTTTATTTTCATGAGCCATGGTTTGCAGTCGATCGACGACGGCTAGTAGTAATTTGTCTCCAACTGAGTGCCCTAACGTATCATTAACTTCCTTAAACATATCAAGATCCATGATCATGACAGTAATGGACTGGCTATCTTTTTGAGCAGCAAGAATACTCTTGTTTAGATCTTCGTACAGCATGGTGCGGTTAGGTAAGTCGGTCAGGTTATCATGTTTTGCCTGGTATTCGAGTGCCTCTGTCTGTTGCTTGATTTTACGGGCAATGGTAGATGATATAATCAGGGCTACCCAGGTGCTGATCCAGAGGATAATGAGAGCGGTTACAACCAGGCTATTGAGTAATTCATCAAAAAAATCGGTAAGACCATGTTGGCTGCGTAGGCTATGTACCAGTCGATACGGGGTGCCGGGGATTGATTCCGCGACCCATAGTATGTGTTTGTCCTCTGTATGCAAGTGGTTATTGTCTTTTTTACTTGCCCTGAAGTCCTTTAATAAAGATACAAAAACAGGGTTGGTAATAGCGGTATTGGTATCCAGGATATTGTTATGTTGGTCAATCAGGAAACGGATGTGCTGTATCTCCTTAAGTTGATCATTGCTATTAGGTTGTAACGTTGGTGTTGATAATGTTCTCTTGTATTCCTGCGCCAGAATATTGGCCTCAAAGCGGGTGGTATCCTGTAAAAAGGCGGCCTCGGTTTTTGACGTTGAATCAACGGCAATATAATAGGCCTTCCATCCAAACAGCAGGATGACAATGGCGATAATCGATATGAAGTAGGTCAGGAGCTTGTTGCGTAAGCTCATGGCTAATACCTTTTAAATGTCGTTTTTATTATTGTTTTGTTTTTCGCAGGTGTTGATACCGGCAACTACGTATAGTGGGCAGTTTTGAAAAACCGCAGATAGAAATATGCCAATCCCAAATAGGCCTAACAGAGTGCCGGATAGACCACTGGTGACGGCACTGTTTCCGAAAAAACCGAAATATATCATCGCACTACCACCGATGACACGAAAAAGCCGATCAATACGTCCAACATTTTTTTTAAAAAGATCTTTAATCATATTGGTCTCGCTGTTTGCTGTTGATGATGAGGTTAAATGCAATTCCTTGATAGGGTTAGCGTCAGCATACCCTTTTTATTTAGATAATTAAAGCCCTGCAATAGAATGTGATTATATGATGTTATTATATCGTTATCGCTACGGTATAGTGGGTCAGGGGATGTATTGATGTTGCAATGTGAGTATGTGGCCAGGGAACAATTATGGGATAATCTGGCTGCGGGGGCGGTTGTTATTACCTCCAGTGTGCGTTATGCCAATATCTTGCGGGATGACTATGAACAGGCTCATTATGGTCAAGGAGTTATAGAGTCGCCTGCAATCGTTGTTTATCGGCACTGGGTCAATGAGATATGGGAAGAACTTCTGGTTGCTGATCGCGTGTCACCCCTAGCGGTTCTCTCTGCTGAACAACAATTATTGTTATGGGAAGCACTTATTGCAGAAAGCGATATGGGTAAAGACCTGCTTCAGCGTGAGGGAGCAGCCAAGCTGGCAAGGAAGGCATGGTTATCCGTTCAGCAATGGGCGCTGGATATCAATGATCCGGCCTTTCGCTATAATGAAGATAGTCGTGCCTTTTATGGCTGGTGTCAGACCTTTGATACACGTTGTCAGGCATTATCAGCGATTGCTGAAGAGGCACTGCCCGATCAGATTACCCATTTCTTTTCTAGTGCTGATTATCCTTTTGAGAAAACTATTCTGCTGACAGGGTTTGATGAACTCACCCCACAGTTGCAGGCCTTGATGCAATCGTTGTGTCAGGCAGGTGCGCAGGTGCGTTGGGTTACTTTACAAAAAATAGAGTCATCGCTTGTTCGTCTGGCTGCTGAGGATGCCCGACAAGAGGCATCATTTGTTGCACGTTGGCTGAAAGGTCGTCTGGATAAGAATCCTGCACAGCGTATCGCTGTCGTGGTTCAGGATTTATCGTCTGAACGTTATCGTTTGTTACGGGTGTTAGATGAATTTCTTGCACCGGAGACGCTACAACCGGGCGCAGTGGCGGAGATACCGGTTTATAACCTCTCACTGGGTTTGCCATTAAATGAATACCCTGTCATTCATATCGCATTAAAGGCCTTGTTGTTGCTGAATAAGGGGGCATCATCGATACACGATATTGCCTGTTTATTACACTCGCCTTTTCTTGCCGGTTGGGAACAGGAACAACATGCTCGCGCCTTGCTCTATGCCCGGCTCAGAGATCGTGGTGAGTTACAATTGAATCTGACGACGCTTGTGTTTTATGCCGAACAACAGGGTAAGACACATTATTGCCCGGTGTTGGTCAGGTGCTTGCAGCGATTAATGTTGTCTAAGCAATCTTTACCTGCCAGAGATTATCTTTGTCATTGGTCAGAATGCTTTATTAAGGTGTTATCTGATATTGGTTGGTCGTTAGGACGTACATTATCCAGTGCTGAGTTTCAGACAGTGGCCGCCTGGAAAGAGCTGCTTGCCCGATTAGGTGGTTTGGATGTATCGAATAAAAAACAGACCTCTGACCGGGCGCTTTCCTGGTTAACGCGAATGAGTCGGGGACGTATATTTCAGCCGCAAACAGGGGATGCCCCGGTGCAGGTTCTGGGTATTCTGGAGGCTGCTCATCTTGCTTTTGATGCAGTGTGGATTATGGGTATGCATGACGAGGCATGGCCACCCGCCTGTCGGCCGGATGCCTTTATCCCACTGGCATTGCAACGTGAATATCGGTTGCCGCATAGTTCACCTGATCGGGTTCTGGATATGGCGAAAAAGAACATACAGGCGATTGTGCAGTCAGTGCCTGAGGTTATTGTTAGTTATCCCCTGCATGAGGGTGATAAGTCTTTTTCCTGTAGTCCGCTGTTTGATGGACTAACGCCCATTACGGAGAACGATCTTGAACTTTCTTCCATGTCGACCTGGAGTGAGCGTATCCATCAAAGCGCCTGTCTGGAGACGATGGTTGATGAGCAAGGGCCGGTGATTGATGATGCCAGTATCAGAGGCGGTAGTGGTATCTTCAAAGATCAGGCACTTTGTCCCTTTCGAGCCTTTGCTAATCGTCGTTTGCATACCAGAGTTCTGGGTGAGGTGGGTTCAGTCTTACCAGCAAGTAATCGAGGTAATATTGTGCATCGTAGCCTGGAGCTTTTCTGGCAGACGGTTACCAGCCTTGAACGATTGAATTCTTTGACTAGCGACGCATTAAATGAGCGTATTGGGGCGTGTATTGATCAGGCTCTGACAGAAGAGGCGGTCTTGTTACCACGGATTCTGAGTGAGCGTTTCCAGCAACTGGAAAAGATACGTCTGTTACGTCTGTTGTTGGCATGGTTGGAACTGGAGCAAGGGCGTAGTGACTTTAATGTATTGGCTAATGAGCAACAATTTAATGTACGGGTTGCTGGTATCGAGGTCAATCTTAAGGTCGATAGGGTGGATCAGTTAGCTGATGGTGGACTGGTGGTGATTGATTATAAAACGGGTAAAGTGGAAGCTCGCCAGTGGTTTGGTGAACGACCAGAAGAACCTCAATTACCGTTGTATTCTATGGTGGTCGAGGGTGATATTCGAGGTGTTAGTTTTGCCCTCGTTAGTCTGGATCAGTTATGTTTTCGGGGAGCGATGGAGGGTGATGATATCTTGCCCGGGGTGAAGGCCTATGACGATGATAAAAACAAATTTCCTGAATATGGTAGCTGGGATGAGTTATTAGCCGATTGGCAGCAACAAATCGAATCTCTGGCGCAGGCTTTCTGTGCGGGAATGGCTGCGGTGGATCCAAAGGATGGGATAAAGAGTTGTCAATATTGTGGTTTGGAATTGCTTTGTCGGGTTGGGGAATGAAGTGATGAGAGTGGTTGCTGATCAGGTCGTGCGTGATGAGGTGCTGAATCCTCAACACTCTTATATTGTACAAGCTCCGGCAGGTTCGGGTAAGACGGGTTTGATTACCCAGCGTTTTCTGGTGCTGCTGGCAATGGTGCAGGAGCCCGAGGAGATTATTGCCATTACCTTTACGCGCAAGGCTGCGGGTGAAATGCGCCAACGTATTTTTCAAGCCTTGCAGTCGGCATCTGTCGATTCTGAACCGGCTGAAGCACATGATAAAAAAACCTGGCAACTGGCAAGAACTGTATTGCAACAGAGTCAACGTTGTGGTTGGGATTTATTACAGCAACCACAGCGTTTGATGATACAGACCATCGATTCCTTATGTGCCAGTATCGTGCGGCAGATGCCCTTGTTATCTGGTTTTGGTTCGGTGCCTGTTATCTGTGAAGATGCTGAAGAATTTTATCAGCAGGCCGCGTTACGAACGATTGCTGATTTTGAGAGCCGGGATCCCTGGTCAGAAGATGTCTGTTATTTGCTAACTTATCTGGATAATAACAAGCGACGTATGCAGGAACTATTAATCAATATGTTAGGTAAGCGTGATCAGTGGTTGCGTCATATCAGTATTGAAAGTGATCGGGAGCTGGATCGTGCTAGCCTGGAAGAAGCATTGATGGCAGAAGTAGATACGCACCTGCATAAACTCAAACAACATCTGCCGAGTGAACTGGAACAGGAGTTGTTTCGCTTTGCACGTTTCGCTGCTGATAATCGGGGTGGAAGTAAACCCGCTACCAGTGCGCTATTAGCTTGTCTGCAAGGGGTTGCAGGTTTTACTCAGAACCTGGAAGAAGATTACTCGGTCTGGCGTGCGCTTGCTTTCCTGTTATTGACGGGGCAGGGCACATGGCGTAAGCAAGTGACAAAGGCGAATGGCTTTCCTGCGGATAAAAAAGAGACGAAACTGGAATTTAAGGACTTTATTATACAATTTAGCGAACACGATACCTTTCGTGAACTACTCCATGCCGTAACGACCCTGCCTGCATTGGGTTATCAGGATGATGATTGGCATACCTTGCAAACCTTGTTTCAGGTCTTGCGTCTGGCTGATGCACATTTGCGCATTGTGTTTCAGGAAAGGGGAATGATTGATTTTGTTGGTATGTCACTGGCGGCTAATCATGCGCTAGGTAAGGTGGATGAACCGAGTGATCTGTTATTAGCGTTGGATTACCGTATGCAACATATCCTGGTTGATGAGTACCAGGATACCTCTTTTAATCAATATAGTTTGTTAGAAAAACTCACTGCTGGCTGGCAGCCGGATGATGGCAGGACATTATTTCTGGTGGGTGATCCCATGCAGTCAATCTATCGTTTTCGCGAGGCCGAGGTGGGCCTTTTTCTACAGACAAAGACACAAGGTATTGGTTCGGTTGCCCTCAATAGTCGGGAGCTAAGTGTAAACTTTCGTTCCAGCTGTTCTGTTGTGGATTGGGTTAATCAACACTTCCCTTCAATATTGGCAGTAGAGGATGATTTTTCTGTCGGAGCAGTGTCTTATTTGCCCTCGATTGCCTATGATCAGTCTGACATGGAACAGGCTGTTTTTATTCATCCTTTTATTAACCGGGATGATGAGGGTGAAGCGGCATTAGTGGTTGATCTGGTGCAACGGGCTGCGCAGGAAAACCCATTATCTACCACTGCTATTCTGGTGCGAAATCGTAGTCATCTGCTATCGATCATTCCTGCCTTACATCATGCCGGGCTACGTTTTCGTGCACTGGATATTGAATCTCTCGGTCAACGTCCGGTTATTCGTGATCTATTGGCGATTACTCGTAGTTTATTATTGCCTGCTGATCGTATTGCCTGGTTGGCAGTATTACGCGCACCCTGGTGTGGTTTGAGTCTGCATGACATGCATGTTCTGGCAAATCAGAATCGTTATCAGACGATTCCTTTCGTGTTACAACAACTGGATTCTGTCGAGGGCCTGAGCACAGATGGTCGTCGTCGTTTGGGTCAAATTGTTGATCTGTTGCTGATGGCGCAGAGGGAACGTATGCGTATATCCCTGCGTCGTGCAGTTGAGGGGCTATGGCTGGCGCTGGGTGGTCCGGCAACAGTTGCTCAGCAAAAAGACCTGGAGGATACAGAAGTATTTTTCTACCTGCTTGAACAGATGGAAGAGGCCAGGGCACTGGATGATGTTGCCGTGTTTGAAGAAAAGGTAGGACGTTTATTTTCATCACCTGATGTCGGTGCCGGTGATGCTTTGCAAATTATGACCTTGCATAAATCCAAGGGGCTGGAATTTGATACTGTAATTATTCCCGGTTTAGGTAGACCTCCAAGATCGAGTGAATCCAGGTTGTTGTACTGGATGGAACGCCCTGCCGATGATGTGACAGGCTCGCATTTATTGATGGGACCAATGGAACGTTTTGCGCGCAGGGATAAAGATACGATAAAGGAATATATTAAAGCGCTGGAAGGGGAGAAGATGCAACATGAGTTTGCTCGCTTTGTCTATGTGGCGGTGACTCGTGCTAAATACAGAGTGCATTTATTGGGCCATATCAAGGCCTCGAACAAGGACGGGGATAGGGTTCTTTCTGCACCACCGAAGGCCTCGCTGTTGGCGACCTTGTGGCCGGTGCTGGAGCAGGATTATATCGCGGCATTAGATCAACAGATAGCATGGCCTCTCGTTAATGAAGATATAATGGAGCGACCGCTATGTTCTATTTCCCGCCATGCCGAGGGATGGGTGTTGCCTGAACCTTTACCAGGCTTATCTATTCATAAGCAGCAAGATCTTGAAGTTGATAATGTCGCTGTCGAATTTAGTTGGGCGAGTGAGAATGCCAGGATTAGTGGCACGGTAATCCATCGTTTATTACAGGATTTTGTTATTAATGAGGGTGGATTGATTCAGCAGGACAAAATCAAACAATATAATTCGATTGCACGAGTGCTGCTGGCAAGGGAAGGTATGCCATCATTGTATCTGGATAATGCTGTCGAGCGGGTAGTGGGTGCCCTGGTTAAAACGCTCACTAGTACACGTGGCAGATGGATGTTCAGTGATAAGCATCGTGATATTCATGCAGAATATGCACTGGTGTCTCTGCTTCAGGACAGGCCTGCGCGTCTGGTGATTGATCGTACCTTTATTGATGAACAAGGAGTGCGCTGGATTATTGATTACAAGACGGGTAGTCATGTGGGGCATGATGTAGACGTGTTTATTGAGCGTGAAAAAGAACGTTATCAGGCGCAGTTGAATCGTTATGCGCGTGCAATGGCGGTGTTGGGTGACGAAGAAATTATGTTGGCACTTTATTTTCCGGTTATGGATGAGTGGGTAGAGTGGGATTGGGGTGCATTGGTTTAGAATCGAGCCAGGGATTGCTCTCCCTTAACAGAGACGCGCCGTGAATACATCCATGTAGGCTCGATGCCCGCATCCCTGCGGGCAACGGTCTCTGTTAAGGGAAAGCAATCCCTGACTCTTGTGGTTATTTTAATGGTAGGGTGCGTATCACGCACCATTGGATATTATGCATGATTAATGAGGAATACGAGATATTTAAACAGGATATTGGTGGCTGGATTAATAGCCTGTCAGATCGGTTTAATGAAGAACAACTGGGTTTTATTCATTCGGTTATCCCCTATTTTGATGATGAGGGGGTATCGCGTGCCTGTCTGCAACGTTCCTTGGCTCTAATGCAGATTGTTGATGCCATGCGTCTGGATCATGAGTCGCTGGTCGCTGCTTTTTTTCTTGGTTTAGTGCGTAGTGCCGATTGCACTGTTGATGAGATCAAGGCTGTGTCTGGTGATACGGTGGCTCATTTGATCGAAGGTATGATGCGGATGGAACGTATCGGTGAATATCAGGGTTATCAGCGTGGCTCAAACAAATTGCATGCCGAGAACCTGCGTAAGATGTTGCTTGCGATGGTTGAGGATGTGCGGGTGGTTTTGATCAAGCTGGCGGATCAGTTGTTGACCATGCGTACGCTGAATCAGAGTGATGCGGAAGATCAACAATTAATAGCTAGAGAGACCCAGGAAATTTATGCGCCACTAGCGAATCGTCTGGGGATCTGGCAGGTGAAATGGGAGCTGGAGGATTTATCTCTGCGTTATCTACAACCTGATGACTATCATGATATTGCCAAACTGCTGGATGAACGGCGTGCTGATCGTGAAGATAATATCCAACAGGTGATGCAGCAGTTACGGGAACAACTGGATGTAATGGATATACACTATGAGGTGAGCGGACGGCCCAAACATATCTATAGTATATGGAAGAAAATGCAGAGAAAGAATCTGGATTTCTATAATATCTTTGATGTGCGTGCTGTGCGTGTGTTGGTGGCTGAGGTTGCAGATTGTTATGCAGTGCTAGGTGTTGTGCATGGTTTATGGCGGCATATCCCGCGTGAGTTTGATGATTATATCGCGCATCCAAAGGAGAATTTGTATCGCTCTCTGCATACCGCAGTCATTGGGCCGGGTGGTAAAACACTGGAAATTCAGATCAGAACATTTGAGATGCACGATCATGCTGAACTCGGTGTGGCATCGCATTGGCGTTATAAGGAAGGGGCTCATTTTGATGCCGGTTTTGAGGAAAAAATCGCCTGGTTAAGACAGTTACTTGAGGTCAAGGAAGGTGATGTCGATGAAGGGGATATTGTTGATCAATTCAAGGCGGAGGCCTCGGTTGATCGTATTTATGTCCTTACACCACAAGGTCAGATTATTGATCTTCAACATCAGGCGACACCGCTGGACTTCGCTTACCATATTCATACGGATATTGGTCATTGTTGCAGGGGAGCCAGGGTTAATGGTCGTATTGTCCCTTTGACCTATCAGCTGCAGACAGGCGATCAAGTTGAAATTCTGACGGCACGAAACGGAACACCGAGTCGGGATTGGTTGAATCCCCATTTGGGTTACCTTAATACTGCACGTGCGCGTTCAAAGGTGAAATACTGGTTTCGAGGTCAGGAATATGAGACCAATGTGCAAACCGGACGCGGTGTACTGGATAAGGAATTTCAGCGTTTAGCGATTACCGATATAAAGATTGAATCATTAGCCAAACAGATGAAGTTTCCAGGTGCGGATGAGTTGCTTGCCGCTATTGGTCGTGGCGATGTGACTCATATGCAGATTAGTAATGGGATACAACGTATTACCGGCGCCCTTGATCTGCCGGATAAACTGAATATTCGTAGCCATAAAAAGACCAGGAAAGCAACGGATAGAGGTTTGCAGGTTTCTGGTGTGGGGGGGCTGTTAACCACGCTTGCCAGTTGTTGTAATCCGGTGCCTTATGATCCGGTTGCTGGTTATATTACCAAGGGGCGGGGGGTGAGTATTCACCGTCAGGACTGTGTGAATTTACTACAGCTGGGTGAGCAGGATCAGAGCCGTATTATTGAAGTGGCATGGGGTGATGATGGCGGTGAGACTTACCCTGTGGATATTGAGTTGCAGGCCTATGATAGACACGGTTTGTTACGTGACATTACAACCGTGCTGGCAAATGAGAAGATTAATGTGCTGGGCGCGAATACCTCGACCAACACGAATGATCAAGTCGTTGATATGATATTGACCCTGGAGGTATCTGATATTAACCAGTTAAGCATGGTGTTGACGAAGATTGCTCAATTGCCGAATGTGTTGTCGGTAGCGCGGAAAAATAGTGCCGGGTGAGATCGAGACATGGGTTGCTCTTCTCTCACAGAGACACGCCGTGAAACCATCCATGGTGGCTCGACAGCCGCACCCCTGCGGCTGACGGTCTCTGTGAGAGAAGAGCAACCCATGTCTCTTGAGTTAACGGTATCGCTGTGGTGAATAGAGAAAATAGTTGTCGTTATCCGCTGGTTGATCTTGCTCGTGGTGTGGCGATTTTGATGATGATTGTGTATCACTTTTTTTATGATCTGAGTTATTTTTCTTTTTTAGTGCTGGATTTTTATCAGGGTGCGTTCTGGATCGGGTTTCGTTACCTGATCCTGGGACTGTTTATTTCACTGGTGGGTGTTAGTCTGGTGCTGGCCCGTGAGAATGGGGTTTCAGGGAAACAGTTTCTGATTCGTGTGGGCTGGATAGTGTTTTATGCCGCGCTGATTAGTCTGGTGAGTTGGCTACTGTTTGGCTCGCGTATTATTTTTTTTGGGGTGCTACATTTTATTGCGCTGGCGAGTCTTTTGGGGGCATTGTTTACAAGACTATACTGGATTAATTTGATTCTTGGTTTATTACTGGTTCTGATAGGGACGGGCATTGAATCCACTCTGTTTAATCATAGTTGGCTACAATGGCTGGGTTTGATGACCTATAAACCCCTCACTGAGGATTATGTCCCGTTCCTGCCCTGGTTCGGGATAGTGTTATGGGGAATGTTTCTGGCGCGTATGGTGTTAAATGCCTCCATCCTGCCACTAAGGTCTCCGACATGGCCGGGTGCCAATATCCTGATATTTGCCGGCAGGCATAGTCTGATCATCTATATGTTGCATCAGGTGGTGTTGTTTGGGGTGTTGTGGTGTATCAGGGCTTTATTGTGAGTTTATATTTGGTGTCCCCGGCAGGATTCGAACCTGCGACTTTCTCCTTAGGAGGGAGACACTCTATCCAGCTGAGCTACGGAGACAAGAGCGTGGATTATATCAAGCATAGGGATTTAGGGATAGATATAAGCTTTTATTGAAATTGAGGGTGTGTTATTGGAGGCTATGTGGTGATTGTGAACTTTGGAAAAATGCACTACAGTATCGGTATTATGTGTGTTAAGTATGGTTGTATCACTGAAGGGTATTGTGTGGTGTGGTTATCTTTAAAGTTATGTGGTGCTTTGTCGATAATGTTTTCTTATTGGTGCATTAATGGTTTATATTGTTAATCAATGATGTTTTCTTGTACAGTCGTCGCCGTATTTGTTATGCTGGCATTGACGATAGTTAGTTGGCACTAATAATATGCAGAATTTAATTTAAGACTTTCAGCGACACGGAGTAACTAGTAATGAAAATTGAAGATGGGAAAGTGACATTTGAGTATTTGTTTCAGCCAAGCACAATAGTTGGAGAAACTGATAGTATTGAAGCTACAACACCGTCTTTTGTTGCATCAAATGCTAAGAGTGTCGCTCGTAAGGTAGAAAGCTTAAGTCACGTTGAAGAACTTGGTAAGGCTGCGGCTAGACAATTAACGTCTTTGTTTGGCTAAGGGAAAGTTTTGGGCGAATAAAAAGCGTCTTAACGGGCGTTTTTTTTGTTCGCAATAAAAGGATGAATAAATGAGACTCTTGTTTAATGAAACGCCGGATCACGATGTCACCAATATTTTAGCGTTTATTGATGGCTTTGCAGCAGATTTTGGTATAGATGTAATGTTGATTGATGTTCCCAAGATCAGAACGATTGCTCAAGGAATAAGGCGTGATTTTCCTCATAAAGATGGAATTGATGAAGCTAGTGTATTCAAAAAGTTAGCTAACTTTGTTACCTATTTTGTTTCAGATAAGCCTATCTTAGAGGCGTTTAAGTATACAAATGGTGTGCTTCCCGATGATTTGTTGGAAGTAACTAATCATGAGAATGCTACTATTGCACTGCTTATAGCTTTTGCTGCATTGCATGGTGCAGAGATACATAGAAAGCTTGAGAATGGAGAGGACGGTGAACTGAACGTGATAAAGATATTAAATCCGATAGAGTTATCAGGTCACTCATTTATCGATCTAGTTGATGCTATAGCAGTAGCGTCTCCATCCACACATTTTAAAATACTAACCGTGTTACTTGAACAGCTTACTTATAAATCGAATCCTAATTGTCAGTATCCAACTGCACCATTCATTTTTGAATAATAATAGATACTCTATCCAGCTGAGCTACGGAGACAGGCTGCGAAGTATATCATGCCTATACCTTCTGTGAGCGCCGTATCAGTGCTCTCTCCAATTTAGTGACATAGCGATCCAGGGTGTTTCGTTCCTGTCGGCTGATGTCCGAAAGTATACCGCCGATGTGTAGAGTGTTGTTTACCCGTCCCTTACGTGATGAGCGAATACTCAGTGATCCATTGATGATGATCTCTTGTGGCAGGATAAGGCGACAGGAGGGTAGAAACTGACCGGATGATAAACTGGTTGCTGCACTGATAATGATACCAACACCACCTCTGGAGATATCACTGAGTTGCCCACGGATACTGCTGCCCGCTAATGGTATTGTCAGTTGCAGCGAGTCACTATGGGTCTTGATACGAAAATATTCACGCCGTTGTAGGTGATGAATGCTGTCGGGCAGGTCTGCATGATAGATAGCGATCCCTTTGTGTGAAGATATTTTTTTTATACGGGTCAGGAAACGGATCTCCGCACCGCGACAACGAAGACGTACCTGGATGCGACTGGCTGGTGTAATGTGTTTGTGACCACTGGCAGGTACCAGTTCATCCAGCAGGATGGTTGTTTCCTGGGCTTGTATCCTGAGAATGGAACTATGGTAGATCTGTTTATCCCCGGATAAAGTGATGTTTATCAGATCATGATCTTCCTTGCTACGGTTTAACAGGTTAATGATCTGAGCAGGTCGGGTGATCTTTTCCCATTGTGGGCTGTACTCAGGGAGTTTATCTTTTTTTTTAACACCAAACATATAATTAATCAGGCGGTGGCAATAGTTTGACGTGTTGTATAGTTTGACTTTTTACCGCTGGATTCATAGGTGTTTTGCTGATTATTGTTGTTACCCTGCAGGATATTCAAAGTGCGCTGTGTGCGTTGTTGATTGATTTCAATAATCATATGGTTGGCTTCATTGCTGATACGGCATTGCTCCATAATTTCCAGCAGTGTATGCCATTTCTTTTGAATGTTACCTTGTGAATCAAATGCCTTGATGTATTGATCCATGGCGGAGTCAATCGGGTTCAGATTTAATGCAGACAGGATCTGGATACGTTGTTGTTCGCTGGCTTCAATTATTTTTAATACCTGTATCTTGTTTGCGCTACTTTGTTCAATCTCTTTGGCATTGCCCTGATTGAGAATATCTTTTTCTTGATCCAGAGCGTTTTTTAATATCTCGACCTGACGTATTTCATCTTCAAGGTGTTGATATATTTTTTTGATATGTTCGTGAGTATTCATAAGTAATCCTTAGCTAACCATCGACTCAAAGGCTATTATCCGTGTTGCAATACGATCTAGGTTAAACTGATACTTGCCCTCTGCAATCGTCTGTTGTATTTGTTGCACACGTGTCTGATTAACTATTACTTGTTTCAGTATGCCAGACTTGATGTGTTTTAGTTGAGATACATTGCTTGGGCTGTTATCTGTAATGAACATATATTGTTTACCTTGTTATGTGATCGAATTAAATCGTTTGAAGCGTCATAAAAATGACACCTGGATAATGCCGGGGGAGATGACTTTACCTTCCACGATACGTTTGGATGTTAAGGCACGCACGCGTATATGATCCCCTGAGCCACCGGCGGTAATAGCCTCACCCTGCATACGAACCTCAATGCCTCTTTTGACAGCAAGCAAGGTTACGCGGTCACCTTTACGAACCAGTTGGGGATTGCCAATCATCATCGGTGTAATCATTCTTTCGGCTGGGATGTTTCGTTTGGCGACTTTGCCGATAATATCGTTCTTGCGGGTGAAATAAGCGCTTCGGATGAGGTTGAGGTCGCTTTCACTGGAGCGTAGGTCATTGGCTGATATTATTTCACCTTTTCTTATAAATGATTGACTTATATATGTTTTACCCATTCTTTTGACGCGTGCCGTGACATAGATTTTCCATGTGTTGCCTGATTCGCAATGGATGGCTACACTAGTCGTGCTACGGTTTTTTGTTCCATAGGGTAATGATGCCTTTAACGGTGTTTTACAACGTTCAAGTTTTAGGCGTTTATCCAGTGGATTGACCTGGACTTCAAGTCGTTGGCCAGCTGTTATTGATAGCTGGGATTTCAGGAAGGCGTTAGCCTTTTCCTTGATTGAGGTATGACTCTGCCAGACGGCTGCGTATATATTGACGCTACAGGCAGATAGTAAAAGAATTGAAAATGCTTGTTTAATCTTCATAATTAATCATTTATGCTAGGCTTGGTTGATGTTTCATGATTAGATACATGCAAGTGCTGTGCCGATTATTCGATGCGCTAAAGAATATTTGGCTCTTGTCGCTAGTGGAGGGTTACACTTTGTTATCGAACAAACGAACAAAATATGGGGATCACTATGAGTGATGTATTATCAAAGGTCGATTCACGCACTCAGTTGGCAGGGCATAATCGTTTAGAAATTCTGATGTTCCGCTTGAATGGCAAACAGTTGTTCGGAATTAATGTCTTCAAGATTCAGGAAGTCATACAGTGTCCAACATTGACGCATATTGCCAATGCACATCCTGTGGTTCGTGGTATTGCCAATATGCGTGGTCAAACCATTCCTATCATGGATTTGTCCATGTCTATTGGACAGGGTGCTTTACCTGAAGGTAACGGTGGTTTTATCATTATTACAGAGTTTAATCGTAGTGTTCAGGGCTTTCTGGTTGATTCTGTTGATCGTATCGTGAATATGAATTGGGAGGATATTCTGCCTCCGCCCAAGGGCACCGGAAAACAGAGTTATTTAACAGCCGTTACCCGGGTAGACGGTGAGCTGATTGAGATTATTGATGTCGAGAAGGTGCTTTCTGAGGTTATTGGTACCGAAGATGCCGTTTCTGATGATATCGTGGATGCTCAAAAAGAACAGGCCATTGAGGTTACACCACACATAATGGTGGCTGATGATTCATCGGTTGCCCGCAATCAGATTAAACGCACCCTGGATCAGATTGGTATTGAATATACAGTATGTAACGATGGGCGGCAGGCGCTGGATCAGTTAGAAGATTGGTTGGAAAATGAGCCTGACAAGGTAACCTCTCTAGCTATGGTACTGTCTGATGTAGAAATGCCCGAGATGGATGGTTATACCCTGACTACCAATATACGTAACAACCCTGGCCTGCAACATTTATATGTCTTATTGCATACCTCGTTAAGCGGTGTCTTTAACTCGGCGATGATTAAAAAGGTGGGTGCGGATATGTTCGTGGCTAAATTTGCCCCGGATAAACTGGCTGAGGCCGTTCTTCAACAAGTTAATAAAAATAAAGAAGGATAGATATATGAAATTTAGACGGATTTTATCAATGATCCTGTGTTATTGTGGTTTCGTTTCGGGAGGTATTTAATTTGCAGCAAGACTCATTTTCAGACCAGGAATTCGCTGCGTTTCAGCGCTTTCTTGAGGATGCGTGCGGGATTGTATTAGGTCAGAATAAACGCTACCTGGTTGTTAGTCGACTCTCACGCTTGAGTGAAAAATATGGCATCTCTTCCTTGTCTGAATTAATTGATAGGGTTGATAAGAAGCGCGATCGCGTTTTGCGTGAACATATTATTGAGGCAATGACGACGAATGAAACCTTCTGGTTTCGTGATGTGCACCCCTATGAAGAGTTGAAGGCTCGTATACTGCCTGATTTTGCGGCAAGAAAAATATCTCAGCCACGATTCTGGTCTGCAGCCTGTTCCTATGGTCAGGAACCTTATTCAATCAGTATGATCTTGAGAGAATACCTGGCCAGTAAGCCAGGGTCCTTTACCGACGCAAAAATTCTGGCAACGGACATCTCGCCATCGGTATTAAAAGATGCGCGCGAGGGTCGTTATGATGCAATGGCTCTGGCTCGGGGGCTGTCGGATGAACGAAGGAAAAAGTTTTTTACGGATGACGGTGATTACTGTCGAATAAAACCGGATATTGCCAAACGTATTCAGTTTCAACAGACCAATTTATTGCAGAGTTACAGTCTGTTAGGACGCTTTGATGCGATTTTTTGCCGTAATGTGTTGATCTATTTCTCGGCAGAATCAAAAACAGATATTCTTAATCGCATGGCGGCTTGTTTAAATCCGGGGGGCTATTTGCTATTAGGTGCCTCTGAATCCATTAGTCAATATTCGGATGCCTATGAGATGATCCGTAGTGGCGGTGGTGTCTTGTATCAGGTAAAAAAATAATCCAATATTCAGTGGCTTAGCCCCTTTTATTTAATAAAATAACAATGGTTTTTTATTGCCGTTGTGGTGGCGGTTTTTTGCCACATCCTTTCTTCTATACTCTTTTTTATCATTTAACTCCTTGTTTATCATTCGGTTGTTTTTGTTGGCATAGGCATTGCATGATCTGATACATCGTTAATCAGAGGTTGTTATGCCAGCAAGTATTGAATCAACATTAGGTATCTACACCAAGGCCCTGGCTATACAGGAGCGTCGTACGGAGATCCTTGCGCGTAATTTGGCTAATGGGAGCACGCCTGGCTACAAGGCTCAGGATCTGGATTTCAAGGTGGCATTAAAGAATGCCCAGCGGGGTCAAGGTGATTCGGGTATCAAGTTGAAATCGACCAGTTCAGGACATCTGGGGACATTGCCTTTCGTATCGTCAACAAAAGATGGCCTTTTTTATCGTGAGGCCAGTCAGAAATCCCTTGATGGTAATACGGTTAATACCCAGATCGAGCAATCAGCATTTTCAAGAAATTCAATACAATATCAAGCAACGATGACCTTTTTGAATGGCAGTATTCGCGGTTTGATGGGCGCAATTAAAGGAGAATAAGCATGTCATTATTTGATGTATTTGGTATTGCCGGTTCTTCTATGAGCACGCAGTCGATTCGTTTAAATCTTACCGCCAGTAACCTGGCAAATGCAGACACTGTTGCGGGTACGCCGGAAGAGGTCTACAAGGCACGCTACCCTGTTTTTGAATCCACATTAAAAGGTGTCACAGTCGCTAATGTGGTTGAAAGTCAGGATGCACCATTGATGCGTTATGAACCAGGACATCCGTTGGCAAATGAAGAAGGTAATGTCTTTAGTCCGAACATTAGTGTGGTGAATGAGATGGTTAATATGATCTCGGCATCAAGAAATTATCAGGGTAATGTTGAAGTAATGGATGCTACCAAACAGATGTTAATGAGTGCCTTACGTCTTGGACAATAGGGCTACAGGGGTTAATTATGATTAATAACAATACACAGACATTGGATCAATTAGGTTTCAGGTCACAACGTGACCTGGCAATAAAGGATGGCCCCAGTGATAAATTGGGTCAGGAGGATTTCCTCAAGTTGATGACAACCCAGTTAAAGAATCAGGATCCTATGAAACCTATGGAAAATGGTGAGTTCCTGTCACAGATGGCACAGTTTGGAACCGTGTCCGGGATTCAGGATTTGCAGGAATCTTTTGCCAGCCTAAGTGAATCGCTCTATTCCAATCAGGCCTTTCAGGCCGCCGGTCTGGTGGGTCGTTCAGTAATGACGGCATCAGGTAGCGGTGTATTAGGGGCAGCAGGTGGGGTGCAGGGTGCTATTGAAGTCCCTTCAGCCAGTTCTGATGTCAATGTTAGCATTTATGATGAATCCGGTCAGTTGGTCAGGACGATCAATATGGGAACGCAGTTGAGCGGGCAGCAGGCATTTTCCTGGGATGGTCTTATGGATGATGGTAGTCGAGCTCCAGCGGGTGCCTACCTGTTACGAGCACAAGCCAGTTATGGTGATAAAACGGAATCATTAGAAGTTCTCACGAACTCAGAGGTTGATAGTGTGAACCTGAATCCTGGGGGAAGTATTACCCTTAATTTATCTGGAGGACGATCAGCTGATTTCTCCGAAGTACGTAAAATTATGTAAAACCTTTTTTAGGGAGTATTGATATGCCTTTTCGAATTGCACTTAGTGGACTAAATTCTGCATCATCCGAGTTGGGTGTTGCGGCTAATAATATTGCTAACTCCAGCACTACCGGTTTTAAGAAATCGCGTGCGGAGTTTTCTGATATTTATGCTGCTTCCAGTTTGGGTACCTCATCTAATGCCATTGGTAGTGGTGTGCAGGTGTCTTCGGTGACCCAGCAGTTTACGCAGGGAAACATCAGTTTCACGGAGAATAATATGGATCTTGCCATTAGTGGGCAGGGTTTCTTTGTGATGAATGATAATGGTGTTGATGTCTATACCCGTGCCGGTGGTTTTGGTGTGGATCGTGATGGTTACGTGGGAAATAGTCAGGGTTATCGTCTGTCGGCCTATTTGCCCGATTTATTGGGCAATGTTACCGGGGCACGTGGTGATCTTCAGTTAGATACGGCGGATATTGCGCCTTCTGCAACGGGCGGTGTGCTGGTTGGTGTCAATATGGATGCTGATACAAGCGTACCGGGTGGTGCGAATGCATCAACCGCTATTTCATTGGGTACTTTACCGGTGTTATCGACAGCGGATACGCCTGTGACCTCATCTGCTTTCACCTTAAATGATGCCTACGGTAATGTATACAATACTGCCACCGTTGTTTATACCTATTCGGGGGCGAATAATGTTTGGGATGCTGAGTTACAGATTGGCGGAATCAAGGCCAATACGGGCACAGTATCAATTGATATCGGTACTACCAGTAGTGCTGATTTTAATTGGGATCCTGATGGTGCTAGTGGTCTGCAAGGAACGCAGGTGTTGAGTATGAATACCGGTGGTTTAACCCAGTCAGCAGTCGCTAACGCTTCTTCAGTGGTACCATCCTCCAATGGTACGGCTCAGTCAACATTTGATCCGGAAGGTTCCACCACCTATAACGATTCAACCTCGTTGACGGTTTATGATTCGCTAGGTGCACCGCACTTGATGACGGTCTATTTTCGGAAAGAGGGCGCACCTAATCAGTGGGCAAGTTATACCTATCTGGATGGGAAAAATGCGGGTTCTGTCGATATTTCCGGTAACCCGGTTGGTGATCAGCTAACCTTTTCTACCTCGGGTGAATTGTTGACACCCGTTCCTCCTTCTACGGTTTCCATCACTGGCTTTAATCCAGGTGGTGGTGCTGATTTGATGAATATGAATCTGGATTATTCGATCGCCAGTCAATACGGTGGTGATTTTAGTGTATTTGATCTGTCTCAGGATGGTTTTAGTACCGGACGTTTACGTGGTGTTGATTTTAGTGATACGGGTGTGATTGTGGCGCGTTATACCAATGGTCAAACTCGTACTTTGGGTCAGGTGGCATTGGCAACTTTCAGTAATGTACAAGGTTTACGTCAGATTGGTGATACCAGTTGGGCGGAGACCTTTGAATCGGGTACGGCATTGGTTGGTGCTCCGGGTAGTGGCAGTTTAGGCACTATGCAGTCGGGTGCTCAGGAGGGATCCAATGTGGATCTGACCGAGCAATTAATTAGTATGATTACTGCGCAGCGTAATTTCCAGGCGAATGCCCAGGTGATTAGCACGGCAGATACAGTCACCCAGACGATTATTAATATTCGTTAATAGATGAGGGTTTTGTTATGGATCGCGTGATGTACCTGGCGGCTTATCGAGCTAATCAGATAATGCAGTCGCAACGGGTGAATAGTAATAATCTGGCGAATATCAGCACCACGGGTTTTCGTGAAGATTTGATGGTTTATACCACGGATAAGGCATCAAGTTCAGCAACACGTATCTATCCATCGGGTGGTGATGGTGCTGTTAATTTTAATCAGGGTTCATTGCAATCGACCGGTCGTCAACTGGATATGGCGGTTAGTGGTGAAGGCTGGATGGCGATTCAGTCGGCTGATGGTTCAGAGGCCTATACTCGTGCCGGTAATTTTCGTATCTCCAGTTCGGGGCTGTTAACCACAGTAGCAGGTGACCCTGTGTTGGGTGATAGTGGGCCACTGATTATACCGCCTTATGAAAAAATGGAGGTGGGTAATGATGGCACCATTACTATTCGACCATTGGGTCAACCGGCTAATGAGATGGCAAAGATTGGTCGTATCAAGTTAGTTAATCCGCAGGATAATGAATTATTCAAGTCTGTTGATGGTAACTTTCGGACCCGTAACGGTGAGGCTCTGGCTTCAGATGCAAGCGTTAGCGTGATGAGTGGTTCGCTTGAAAGCAGTAATGTTAATGCGGTGAGCGCGATGGTGAATATGATTGAATTAGCCCGGCAGTTTGAAGTGCAAATGAAGGTGCTTGAAACCGCAAAAGAGAATGATCAGGCATCGACAAAACAGTTGCGTATGGGGAACTAGAAGTTCCTGAAAGAGAGTAGAGGATTAGTGATATGAATCAGGCATTATGGGTGGCAAAAACAGGGTTGGATTCGCAGCAGACAAGAATGGCTGTGATCTCGAATAATCTGGCAAATGTTAATACAACCGGCTTCAAGAAGAGTCGAGGTATCTTTGAGGATCTGTTGTATCAAAATGTCCGTCAGGTGGGTGCGCAGTCATCACAAAGTACACAGTTTCCTTCCGGTTTGCAATTAGGTACGGGTGTTAGAACCGTGGCAACAGAAAAGATACATACTCAGGGTAATATTGTACAGACTAATAATAGCCTGGATGTTGCCGTTGTTGGCCGTGGTTTTTTACAGGTCTTGATGCCGGATGGAAGCCTGGCCTATACCCGCGATGGTACCATGCAGATTGATTCTACCGGTCAGGTGGTGACCTCAAGTGGTTATGTGATACAGCCTGCAGTAACGATTCCGACAGATGCACAAAGTATTACTATCGGTGATGATGGCACGGTTTCTGTGCGTGTTCCGGGGAGTGCTGCACCGACTCAGCTCGGTACCTTGCAGTTGGCGGATTTTGTCAATCCTGCCGGGCTGCAATCGGTCGGGCAAAATTTATATATTGAGTCGGCTGCCAGCGGTACTCCTCAAACAGGTAACCCTGGCTTGGCAGGTATGGGTACTGTTCAACAGGGATCACTGGAATCATCCAATGTAAATGTGGTTGAAGAACTGGTTAATATGATTGAGGCTCAGCGTGGTTATGAGATGAATGCCAAGGCGATCTCCACCTCAGACAGAATGTTGCAGTATATGAGTAATAATCTCTAGAGGCTATGATGAATAATCTTATATATAGATTATTTTTATTGATGCTTTTTCTGGCACTAGGCGCCTGTGTCGCTAATCCACCAAAGGTTGCCGATTATCGTCCGGTTTACCCGAAGGAAAAACAGGTTCCACCACCGGTGGCCGGGAGTCTGTATCAGGCTGGGCATGAGCTGGTTTTGTTTGAGGATGTTAAGGCGCGTCGTGTGGGTGATATCCTGACGGTGTTGTTATCAGAGAGAACAAATGCCAGTAAACAGACCAGTACGGCAATTAGCCGTACTAATGATTCAAGCCTGACTAACCCCACCTTGCTAGGTGCTGGTCTTCGTTTTGATACGCCGGGCTTGCCTAATGCAAAAGGTAGAAGCAGTAATCTTGGTACCAACATGGCTTCATCGACTGAATTTGAAGGTACTGGTGATAGCAGTCAGAGTAATAGTTTGACGGGTAGTATCTCAGTGATGGTGGTGGAGGTGTTGCCGCATGGAAATCTGATGGTTAAGGGTGAGAAGTGGTTGACCTTAAATCAGGGTGATGAATATATACAGATAGCCGGCATCGTGCGAGTAGTGGATATTTCACCATACAATACTATTAACTCAAGTCAGTTAGCCGATGCCAGGATTACTTATGCAGGGAAGGGTGCAGTGAATGACTCCAATGCGATGGGATGGTTGGCGCGATTTTTTATCAGCGTGATCTCTCCTTTTTGAATGGGTGACGGTGTAATCATGAAAAAAAATATACTGAATGTATTGTTGATATTTATCCTGTCGGTAGTTTCATCGGTCTCGAATGCAGAACGTGTTAAGGACTTAACCCGCATTGCAGGTCTGCGTAGTAATCAGTTGATTGGTTATGGTCTTGTTGTGGGCTTGAATGGTACCGGTGATCAAACCACTCAGACACCTTTTACCATTCAGAGTATGAGAAATATGTTATCCCAGTTTGGAATAACGATGCCACCGGATGAAGTTCCACAGGTAAAGAATATTGCGGCTGTAGCCGTGCATGCAGACCTGCCGGCATTTGCCAAGATCGGACAAACTATTGATGTCACAGTATCCTCAATGGGTAATGCCAAGAGTTTGCGTGGTGGGACTTTGTTAATGACACCGTTGAAGGCTATTGATGGCAAGGTCTACGCCATCTCCCAGGGTAACCTGGTGGTGGGTGGCCTGAGTGCTTCGGGTGGTGATGGATCCAAGATTACGGTGAATGTGCCCAGTGTGGGTCGCATCCCTAATGGTGCATCGATAGAACGCATGGTACCGAATGCCTTTGCCTTGGGCGACTCTCTGGTTCTGAATCTGAACAGGCCTGACTTTACCACGGCAACGCGATTGGCGGTGAGTATTAATGCTGCCCTTGGTGAGGGTACGGCAAAATCGATTGATGCGGCGTCTGTACGCTTGAATCTGCCTCGGGATATTGGCCAACGGGTTGCATTTACATCCTTTGTTGAAAATATTACGTTGACACCGGGTGATTCAGCGGCGCGTGTAATTGTTAATTCCAGAACGGGAACGGTAGTGATTAGTAGTTATGTGCGTGTATCACCCGTTGCTATTGCGCATGGCAGTATGACGGTTACAGTGAGTGAAAACCCAACAGTGAGTCAGCCGGGTGCATTTTCTTCTGGTACAACAGAACTGGTTCCGGATAGCGAGTTGACGGTTGCTGAAGGAGGGAGCCGGATGTTCTTGTTTGATCCAGGTGTCAGTTTAAATGATATTGTACAGGCAGTTAATCAAGTAGGTGCTGCACCAAGTGATTTGGTGGCAATTCTTGAGGCGCTGAAACAAGCGGGTGCCTTGCATGCCGAATTGATCATATTATAGGTTTAAGGAATTATTGACTATGTCATCACCCATTAATACATCACCAGCGGTTTATACAGACTTTAATAGTTTGACGGAACTGCGTGGTAGGGTGCGTGATAATGATCCAGAGGCTGTGCGTGAGGTTGCCGATCAGTTTGAGGCAATGTTTGTGCAGATGATGTTAAAGAGTATGCGTGATGCCACTGAAAAGGGTGGGCTGTTCGATAATGATCAAAGTAAACTTTATCAAGGGATGTTTGATAAACAGATCTCGATGGAGTTTACCAGTGGTAAGGGTATTGGTATTTCAGATATGCTGGTCAACCAATTGAGTGGTCGTTTTTCCGGTATTACTAATCAGGGACGTACCGATGCTGTGACGGCCTATCAAACTGTTGCTAAAGATACTCCACCAGCTACTGAGTTTTTACTTAATACAGATAAATCGGGTGTTGGGCAATGAGTGATTTACTGGGTACAGGTTTAACGGGGCTTAAGGCATTCCAGTCGGCATTGTCCACCACGGGTAATAACATCAGTAACGTTAATACTGAGGGTTATAGTCGACAGCAGGTCAGGTTAACGACCTTGCCTTCGCAGTACACTGGTGCCGGTTATGTTGGCAGAGGTGTGGGTGTTGATTCGATTGAGCGGGTATACGATGATTACCTGGTTAAGGAAGTGCGTGTTAACATCTCTTCGAGTGCAGAATATAGTGCCTATAATGCCTTTGCATCCAGGGTGAGTGATTCACTATCCGATGCCAGTATTGGTATGAACGGGGCATTGAATTCTTTTTTTAATTCAGTACAGGCGGTCTCTAATAATCCATCGACCTTATCCGAACGTTATGTGATGATGTCGGATGCAGAAGGTCTAGTGAACCGCTTTAATAGTCTTGATTCCTATATGCAGGGCTTGAAGGAAGATGTTAAGTTAGCGATAAGCAGTGCGGTTAATGATATTAATATCTATGCTGAATCGGTTGCGCAATTAAACAAACAAATATCCTCTTCATTCGGGCTTGCCAGTGATAATTTACCTAATGATCTGATTGATCAGCGGGATTTATTGATTGAACGAATATCGGAAAGTGTATCGGTTCGTATTCTGGAACAGGCGGATGGTTCGGTTAATGTGTTTGTTGGTAGTGGTCAGGGACTGGTGGTGGGTGACCGCTCCAATCTCCTCGGTGTGAGTGATGATGCCTTTGATACCTCGGGTGTCGATATTGTTTTTGATAATGGTGTCAGCACATCCTCAATCACTAGTCAGATTAGCGGTGGTAGCATGGCAGGTCTGTTGCGGTTTAAAAATGAGGTGCTGGATCCCTCCTATAATGCCCTGGGGCGGATGGCAACGGTGCTGGGAGCTGCCTTTAATGCACAACATGCCGATGGTATGTCGCTGGATGGGGTTATTGGTAGTAATTTTTTCTCGGGGGTTGATGCCGGAGTTGCGATATCCAATATCAATAATAAAGGCAGTTATGATCTGGGGATAAGTATTACCGATACTGATATGTTGACGGTGAGCGATTATCGTCTGGATTATAACGGTAGTCTGTATACACTGACGCGTTTATCCGATAGTTCAGTGGTAACAAGCTCTGCTGGTTTGCCTATTGATGTGACGACGACGGATGGTTTTTCCATATCGCTGGCGGGTGGTACTGATATTCGTGCCGGAGATAGTTTCCTGATTCGTCCAACACGTAATGCCGCAACGAATATCTCGGTTGCACTGCGTGATGTCAGAGAGATTGCGGCCGCTGTCCCGATACGAACATCTTCTGCTAGTGCTAATACCAGCAATGCCGGTATCTCTTCGGGTGCGATTACTGATATTGCAAACGCTAATGTATTAACAACTGCGAATATACTTTTTTCCAATGCCACGACCTATACCATTAATGGGGGGGCTAATCAGGCCCTTCCTGCCTCGGGTGTGATTAGCCAGAATGGTTGGCAGGTGACTATTAGTGGAGTCCCGGCAGCGGGTGATACCTTTACCGTGCAGAACAATACCGGCGGTACCGGCGATAATCGGAATATGTTATCGCTAGCTGCATTGCAAAATACACGTATGCTGGATAATGGTCTTAACAGTATTGGTGGTGCCTATTCATCCATGTTGGCTGATATTGGTTCAAAGACACGTTTGTCACAGTTGGCTAAAGAGGCACAAACGGCTATGCTGGATCGAGCTCAGGAGGCGCGTAGTGCGGTATCCGGTGTTAACCTGGATGAAGAAGCAGCTGATCTGGTGCGTTTTCAACAGGCGTATCAAGCGGCGGCACAGGTGGTATCCATATCCGATACATTGTTCCAGACGATTCTGAGTATGGCACGGAGGTAGACTATGAGAATCTCGACAGCCGCATTGAATAACCAAGGTGTCTCAGCGATTCAAAAGAATCAGGTGGAGTTATCGAGGATTCAGCAACAATTATCCTCGGGGCAACGTATCCTGAATCCCTCGGAAGACCCTTTGTCCAGTGCCAGAGTTTTACAGTTTGAAGAAAGGATACAGTCGACCGAACAATTTCAGCGTAATATTGGTTACGTTAATTCGCGTCTATCTTATGAAGAGACCATACTGGAAGGCATGGGTAATAACCTGCAACGAGTACGCGAACTGGCTCTGAGCGCTAATAACGCAACCCTCTCATCCTCTGACCGGGCAACCATTGCCCAGGAACTGCGCTCATTACGCGAGGATCTGGTCTCACTGGCAAATAGTAAAGATAGTGATGGTAATTACCTCTTTTCCGGTTATAGCTCACAAACGCAGCCTTTCTCGGTCGGTAGCAATGCGCTGGTGAGTTATAACGGCGATCAAGGACAGCGTTTCTTGCAGGTTTCAGAAGAGCGGCAGATTGTTGCGGGTGATTCCGGTGATGCGGTGTTGATGAATATTCGTAATGGTAATGGTCAATTTGTAACCAAAGCAAATACCGCGAACACAGGTACCGGGGTTATTGGTATCGGTAGTGTGATCGATTATGGTACCTATACACCTGATGATATTACTATTACTATGGTGACCAATAGTAGCGGAGCATTGGCGTATCGTGTTGATGGTGCCAGCTCCGGGCAGTTGATTCCAGCATTACCAAATGACCCTGTTGATGATGCGCCGGATTTTGTCGCGGGGCAGAGCATACAATTTAATGGGGTTGATCTGAGTATCACCGGAACACCGGTAGACGGTGATACCTTTACTGTTGCGACAAGTACCAATCAAAGTGTATTTGCCACGGTGCAAAACCTGATTACTGCGCTTGAGAGTAACCCAGTGACTCCGACTAATTTTTCACAGATGTATGGCCAGGTCAGCAATAGTATTGAGGATCTTGATCAGGCGATGGATAATCTGCTGGAATTTCGCGGTCAGGTGGGTTCACGCATGGGTGCGGTTGATATGCAGGAGAACATTAATGAGGATGCCTTGCTTAATTATAGAGAGGTGATGTCCTCATTGCAAGACGTTGATTTTGCTAAGGTTGTCAGTGAGATGAACCAACGAATGATATCCTTGCAGGCGGCTCAACAGTCTTATATCCGTATTCAAGGTCTATCTTTATTTAATTATTTACGTTAATTAATAAAAATTAATCCTATATTTATCATGTAGATAAGTTTTTTATGATAAATAAGTCACATTTTTATAAAAAAAACAGTAAAGAATTATTAAGTCGTGCCGTTACGCACGTCGGGAGCGGTGAATGCTAGGAGTTTTCCCAAGCATATCCGCTGAATATTAACCTGATTCTTTATGTATCTTATTGATATATAAAGATAAGGAGATTTAAAATGGCTCAATTTGTAAACACGAATATATCTTCGCTCAATGCGCAGCGTAATTTAAGTAAATCACAAACCTCTCTTGCAACCTCCCTCGAACGTTTATCCTCTGGTCTTCGAATCAACTCCGCTAAGGATGATGCTGCGGGTCTGGCAATTTCCGAACGAATGACATCGCAGATTCGTGGTTTTAATCAGGCAACTCGAAATGCCAACGATGGTATCTCGCTGGCACAGACGGCTGAGGGCGCACTCGCTGAGGTAACCAATAACCTGCAACGTATCCGTGAGTTGGCGTTACAATCCGCTAATGCTACCAATAGTGGTAGTGATCGTGCGGCACTGGATCTTGAGGTACAGGCACTGATCTCCGAGATCGAGCGTGTGTCTTCAACCACCTCATTCAATAATGTTAAGTTGCTGGATGGTAGTTTCACATCACAGGCCTTCCAGGTGGGCGCTGATGCCAATCAGACGATTGGTGTGACTATCTCGGGCGCACGGACTACTCAATTAGGTGCGATTGCGACTGAGACCGGTACGGTTGATACCAATGCCAGTAATGGTAGCAATGCTCAGATTAATTCAACCTATATTACTACATCGGTTGCGGGTTCTGCTAATGGACAGACGGCGAGTAGTGCTTATTCCAAGGCGATTGCAATCAATGGCTCGGGCTTGGGTGATGTGATCGCCTCGGCAGGGGCTGCAACAGTTGCCGCAACTGCACTGACGGGTGGTAATGCCGTCGATAATGGCGGTACGTCTACCTATACCTACGATCTGACGATTAACTCGGTTGCTATTTATGCAACGGAGTCTCTGACAGCAGGTAATGGTCTTACATCAACTGAGATGGTTGATCAGATTAATCTGAATAGTGGTGCTAGTGGTGTGACTGCTGCGGTGGTTTCTGGTTTTGTGTCTTTAAGTTCAGTAGATGGTCGTGATATTACTATTGCACAAGGAGCCAGTAATGCTGCAGTATTAACTGGTGTTTTGACGGCGGGTGGTGCTGCGACTGCGGCAACCCTTGCTTCTGCTGACTTTACTAACAAGGGTACCATTACGTTGACATCCAGTAGTGCGATTGCGATTAATTCGGGTAATGCAATTATTGGTATGGCGGGTACAGCGATTGCATTGGATAATGGTAGTTTGACCAATACAGATGTAACCTCGGCTGCAAATGCAAATACGGCTGTGAGTCGTATTGATGCGGCACTGGCTACCGTCAGTACCACGCGTGCGGGTCTGGGTGCTATTCAGAATCGTCTGAGTTCTACCGTTGCCTCGGTGCAGACTATTGCAGAGAATCTGTCCGCTGCTCGTAGTCGAATCCAGGATGCTGACTTTGCAGCTGAGACCGCTGCATTGACTCGTGCCCAGATTTTGCAACAGGCAGGTACGGCCATGTTGGCTCAGGCTAACTCCACACCGCAGAACGCACTGTCGTTATTGCAGTAATAAGCAGTCTATCTATTCGGGGGGTGATCCCCCCGGATATTATTAATCTGCTTTTATATGGAGTATCCCATGAGCATAGAGCAAACAACATACGTGATGAGTCAGCAACAACTGACTTCGCCATCTCGTAAGACGGTTGCTCCCTCTGAAGGTAAGGGAGTAGTTGATACGGCGCGGCAATCCGGAGCCGTGAATAACGGCAATGCCATGCCAGTCGCTAAGTCTGTTGATGAAGAAGTGAGTGCTGAAAGTCAGAAAAAACAGTTAAGTCAGGCAGTTTCTGATCTTAATGATTTTGTTCAGAACATCCAGCGTAATGTCTATTTTAGTGTGGATGATGATACGGGGAGGACGATAGTGCGAGTTGTTGATCGGGAGACCGATGAGTTAATTCGGCAAATCCCTTCAGAAGAGGTTTTGAATATTGCGCGTTCATTGGAAGAACAGATCGCATCGAACAAGAATGATGGTTTAATACTGCAAGTACAGGCGTGATTGGCATACACCTTGCATAAGTTAGACTATTATTAAGTAAAGTCAATGTTGATCCTGACATTGACAGGTGAAGTATCGAGTAAATAAATGTCGAACATATCTTCAGCGGGTTTGGGTTCAGGACTAGATATCAATGGTCTGGTCTCACAGCTGATTGCGGCTGAACGTCAACCCACGGATATTCGTCTGGATGTGCGTGAAACCGAATATCAAGCAAAACTCTCCTCCTTTGGCATATTGAAAAGCAGCCTATCTGATTTTCAGGGGGCGTTAAAGACCCTTTCCCAGAGTTCATCCTTCCAGGCTCGTACAACAACATCCAGTGATACTACCGTATTAGACGTGACCAGTAGTGTGGTGGCAACACCAGGTAATTACAATGTTACGGTCAATAATCTTGCGCTAACCCATAAGCTCGCCTCAGGTGCCTTTACCGCGACCACCGATACCGTGGGTACCGGTACGCTGACGGTTCGTTTTGGTTCCTATAATGCGGCTGAGACTAGTTTTACCGTTAATCCTGATGCCGCTGCGGTTAGTTTTACCATTGATAATAATAACTCCAGCCTGCAGGGGATTAGAGATAGCATTAATGCCGCTAACCAAGGGGTGACGGCTAATATTATTAATGATGATCAGGGCTATAAGCTGGTGCTGTCCTCACAGGATGGTGTGAAGTATGGTATGGAGGTAACGGTTGATGAAGGTACGGGAACGCCTGCGGACAACACTGATAATACCGGTCTCTCTCAATTAGTCTTTAGCGCAGCAACCAAGAATAATATCAGCTCAACCGTCAAGGCAGTCGATGCCAGTGTGACTATCGATGGTTTGACCTTGAGTCGTGCCAGTAATGTCATTACAGATGCTGTTAATGGTCTGACACTGAATCTGAAGACAACAGGGTCATCTAATGTATCAGTTAGTCTGGATAAGGCGGCTGTCAAGACCAATGTAGAGTCCTATGTGGCATCTTTTAATAGCCTGATGGGCGCTGTTAATGCATTAACCGAGTTTGATGTCGATAAGGGTGAAGGTTCGATTTTGATGGGTGATGCAATGGTACGGGGTATCAGCTCGCAGATCAGGAATATCACCTCGAATCTGATTGAGGGTGTTAGCGGTACCTTGACCACCTTGTCCGATATTGGTATCACTCTAAACAGTACCAATGGTCTATTAAATTACGATGGTGCCAAGTTGCAGACGGCACTGGATAATAATTTTAGTGAGGTTGCCCCTCTGTTTGCTGCTATGGGTCAGTCAACCGATGCGCTGGTACAGTATATTAGTTCTAATGATAAGACCGAGGTTGGTCTTTATGATATTAATGTCAGTGTGATGGCAAGTAAGGGTTATTATAATGGGGCAGGGGTGTTAGCCGCTGACCTTGCGACAAGCCCGTTAACTATTGATGCTAATAATGATACCTTTACGGTCAAGATTGATGGGGTTGTTTCTGATGCAATTAAGCTGACGAATGCCGCCTATAGCAGTGGTGCTAATCTGGCAGCCGAGGTGCAGTCACAAATTAATGCGGATAGTAAATTGCTGGCACAGAGTGTGGCAGTAAGTGTTGATTACGACAATGCCAATAATCGTCTGGTGATTACCTCAAATCGTTATGGTGCCGCCTCCTTGATTGATTTTCAGTCAGTGGATACCAATATGGCCGCTGATCTTGGTTTCTCTATTGGTTCCACTGTGGGTGGTGATGGTAAGGATGTGGTGGGCACCATTAATGGGGTGACGGCAGCTGGTGCCGGGCAGTTCCTGACCGGCGCAGTGGGTTCGGCATCAGAAGGTCTAAAGTTGTTGATTAATGGGGGCACTACAGGTGCCAGGGGTTCGACTAATTTTACCCGCGGTTATGCTGATCAGCTCAACACCTTGATGGATTCCTTGTTGAAGACCAATGGAATTCTGGATCTGAAGATGGAAGGCTTGCAAGGTCGAATTGATGGCGTAACGGTGCAACGAACCGAGCTGGATAGCAGGATTACGGCTCTTGAGGCAAGATATATGGCTAAATTCAGTGCAATGGATGCATTATTGAGTCAATTGCAGGGGACAAGTTCACTGCTTAGCCAACAGTTGGTGAGTCTTGAGAGTTTTATTGGTAGAAAATAAATAAATTTTGATAAAGAGGAATGAAAAATGAGTTATTCCAATCTAAGTGGCGCAGCAAAGATGTATCAGCAGGTAGGTGCGCAGAGTGGTGTTGCCCAAGCAGATGCGCATCGTTTGATTCAGATGCTACTCGATGGTGCGTTGGATAAGATATCGGTGGCAAAGGGTTATATGGAACGTTCGGATATTGCCAACAAGGGTGCCAATATTAGTTGGGCAATATCGATTATTGATGGTCTGCGTCTGAGTCTAGATCAGGAGCAGGGCGGTGAGATTGCCAATAATCTGAATGATCTTTATGACTATATGGGTCGAAGATTGGTTGAGGCAAATGTCGAGAATAACCCCCTTATCCTGGATGAGGTCTCATCCCTGCTTAACGAGGTTAAAGGTGCCTGGGAGGCAATACCTGAGGATGTGAAGCTGAGACATAATGCGCTTCAGGTTGAAGAACAGAATAGATAATGATGTCTTCTGATAATGCATCTTTACTGGTTTCTGCCTTGCAATTAAGTGAGGAGATGTTGCGGGCGGCGGAGAATGATCAGTGGGATGATGTTATTAGCAAGGAGCAGGAGAGAAGAGCCTTGATTGAACAGGCCTTTAATCAGAAAAATAATAACAGCGTGGCATTACCCGATATGATCGATTGTATAAAAAAGATATTGCAACTTGATCGTGGTTTGATTGATAGGGGTAGTGTTGTAAAAAAAGAGGCCTCAGATAATATTATCGCTCTGCAAAAAAATGTTCAGGTAAGTAATGCCTATCGATCAAATGCTTATTAAATCGTCATCCTCACGTATGCGGGGATCAATGGTTTTTTGATTTGGCAGGAATGATTAGTTAACGGGGCAATCAAGTATAAAATGCTTAAAAAAAATAATAAAAAAGGTAATTCCTACAAATTAGATCAATCCCTGCAAAAGGCGGAGGCCATGATTAATCAGGGTGATCTGTTGGGTGCAGAAAAAAAAATAACCAAGATACTTTCCAGGCATTCCAATTCTGATTTGGCTATGGTGTTGTTGGGTTTTATTTATCATCAAAGAAAACAGGACAAGGCTGCGATTAAAGTAGTCGAGAAGGCCGTTGTCATCAATCCACACGATGCCAAATATTATAAGTTGCTTGCGGATTGTTATCGAGATATAGATGCTTATATTGATGCTGAGTCAAACTACAAGTGTTTGCTTGAATTGACCCCGGATAATGCCGATGCCTACAACGATCTAGCTGCTCTTTATAAAAAAACAGGGCGATATGCTGAGGCCGTACAAGGCTTTCAACGGGCAATAGAATTGAAGCCGGATCATGTGGTTGCACATACTAATCTGGGTTTTATGTATACGATTAGTTGTCAAAATGAATTGGCAATGGCCTCTCTTCTAACCGCGTTAAAGATAGAGCCTTTATTTCCTGCAGCTCTGATGGGGTTAGGTGATATCTTGTCTATACAGGGTAAGCAACAATTGGCACTGGATTGTTATCAAAAGGCAATAAAGATTGAACCTGAGTTAGTTACAGCACGTAAGAACTGGATGGGGTTGGTAGAAAATTTACAAGTTGATGAATATACCGATGCTTTAGAGGAAGATTTTTTACTTTGCATGAGGCTTGATGGGGTGGAATATCAGAGTCTTGCCAGACCCATTAGTTCATTAATGTCCTTAAAGTATGGATACAGAGATTATTTAAAAATGGATCGATGTAACATGGACGTAGAGGTCTTGTCTCAGGATGAGTTGCTGCTGGAATTCCTGATTAAGGTGATTAATACCGATAAGGCTACTGAGGTGTTTCTTACCCTGGTTCGTAAACACTTGTTACTTGATACCGAGCGGGTTGCGTTAAATCAGAGCTTGCCATTAATGGCTGCGATCTCACAACAGTGTATCAACAATGAATATGTATTGGATGTGAGTGTTGAAGAGGCAGAGCGACTAAAAGTTTTGCGTCATACCATTGAGTCTCTGGGTTGTTCAGTAAAGGTAACTCCGGATCTAGAGATAAGCACCTTATTGTTTTCTATGTATGAATCCCTATGGACGTTAAATAATCGAGAAGCATTATTATTGATCTCCCGTGATGTATGGTCAGGTGTTTTACACGGTGTCTTACAATGTAATTTATATGATGCCGATGAAGAGAATAAGTTGCGAGATGGAATCAGAACCTTGATCCCAATCAAGGATAAGGTTTCCTCCGAGGTTCAGGCGCAGTATGAAGAAAACCCTTATCCTCGCTGGATGTATCTTGAAGAAAAAAATGAAATGAATCTTTCCATGGTTTTAAGGAATCAACTTTCACAGTTTTCCCCTCCTGATTTTATTGACCAGCCTAAAAATATCCTGGTTGCAGGCTGTGGTACCGGTAAACATCCTATCATGGTTTCAAAGCTGGCATATTCCAATTCCAGGATTGTTGCGGTTGACCTGAGCAAGAGTAGTCTGGCCTATGCGAAGCGTATGGCAAATAAGTTAAGTGTTTCGAATATTGAATTTATGCAAAGTGATATTCTTGATCTCGGGCAGCTTGAAGAGCGATTTCATGTGATTGAGAGTATTGGTGTGTTACATCATATGAAGAATCCCATGGCTGGATTCAGGATATTGGTGGGATTGTTGGAAGACCAGGGTTTGATGCGTATTGGTCTGTATAGTGAGTTAGCCCGACAGGATATTGTTGCAGGACGTGCAATTATTAGTGAATATGAGATTGGTTCTGAAGCGGATGATATTCGATCTATGCGGCAGGAAATCTTCTCAAGTGAGAATGCGATTGTCGCATTTTTGACAAATAGAAAGGATTTTTATAGTCTGAGTGATTGCAGAGATCTGTTGTTTCATGTTCAGGAACATCGTTATACTATCCCGGAAATCAAATCAACGTTGGAAGAACTGGGTCTCCGTTTTCTTGGTTTTACCTTCCATGAGAATTTGCATAAAAGAAGATTCGTTGAACATTTCCCGGATGAGGTCTCTTTGCTTGATCTGGATTGCTGGCATACCTATGAACAGCATTATCCAGAGACCTTTGTTAGCATGTATAACTTCTGGTGTCAGAAAGTTTGATTGCTATTATCTTCGCGCAGACGGGGATACTTAATGAACTATGGTATTCAATATGAAGCATTCCACATCTGGAGTTACAAAACAACAGATCATGGGGCTGATCCAGAGTCAGCAATTTCCTCAAGCGCAAAAAGAATGTAGTGCCTTTTGTGAAGCTAACCCATCAGATGATGAAGCTTGGGTAATGCTGGGAGGCATTTATTGTCAAATGGGTGATTTTGTTCATTCCGAGAGATATTTTTTTAAGGCGATTGAGTTACAAGGTAATAACCCTATAGCGTGGTACAACCTGGGTCTTGCTCAACTCAACCAGAAGAAATATCAAGAGGCGATACAAAGCTACCAGAAGACCCTGCAACTCCATCCCCAAATTGCTATGGCATACCATGATATGGGTAGTGCCTTGCATCAACTTGGACGATATGAAGAGGCAATTGATAATCTTGCAACCGCTGTACACCTCAATCCCGGGTTTGACAGTGGGCATTTTAACCTTGCCATTGCCCTCGCTGATGCGGGACGTACGAGGGATGCTGAACAGAGTTACAAAAACACCCTGAAATTTAATCCGCAACATGCTATGGCTGCGAATAACCTAGGCAATCTGTGCATGACACAGGGTCGCCTGAAAGAATCTGAGGACTACTATCAACAGGCACTCAATATGCAGCCTGGTTATCATGTTATTCATAGTAATCGATTGTTTTGTCTTAATTACCATGCTGATTACGATGCTCAAGCAAGCTTGGCGGCCCATCAGCAATGGGATCAAAAATACTGTGCGGGGATAACCGCGATTGAACATGACAGACAACATGCCGATTCCGACAAGGTGCTACGAATTGCTTATATCTCTCCAGACCTATGCGCACACTCTGTAGCCTTCTTCCTCGAACCTCTGTTACAACATCATAACCGAAATCATGTAGAGAGTTTTTGTTATGCCAATGTGAAATGTGAGGACAAGGTTAGTGCCAAATTACGCGGCTATGCCAATCACTGGCGTAATATTTATGGGCAGGATGATGTCTCGATTGCTCGACTGATCCAACAGGATAAGATTGATATCCTGGTTGATCTCGCCGGTCATACGGCAGGCAATAATCTGTTGACCTTCGCTTATCAACCAGCACCCGTACAGGTTACCTGGCTTGGTTACCCTAATACTACCGGTATGCAACGTATGGATTATCGTATCACCGATGCCTATGTCGATCCCGAGGATGATAATAACCCTCATAGTGAACAACTCGTGCGTCTGCCTACTGCCTTTTCATGTTATCAACCGCATCCCGATTACCCGAATGTTGGTGAGCTACCTAACATCAAAAATCAATGCATCACCTTTGGTTCCTTTAATAATCTTGCCAAGGTGACCGATGAAGTTATCGCTGCCTGGTCGGCCTTGTTACAAGCTGTACCTGATAGTCGTCTAATCCTGAAAAATAAGGCTCTGCGTGATGACCGGGTACACGCTACCTTTACCCAAGGCTTTGCCCAACATGGGATTAGTAATGATCGCATTGAGTTGATTGCCTGGACAGCATCTATGATTGACCATATGGAACTATATAACCGCATTGATATTGCGCTTGATACCTTTCCTTATAATGGAGCTACGACTACCTGTGAAAGCCTGTATATGGGCGTTCCTGTAATCTGTCAATATGGTCAACAGCATGCTAGTCGTGTCAGTGCTGACTTTATGCAACAGGTGGGGCTTGCAACATGGATAGCAAAAGACAATGAAGACTATATCACCAAGGCTGTTATGCTGGCACAGGATATCGATACACTCGCTACAATTCGTCAAAAACTCCGTCAGAATATGCTGCAATCCTCACTTTGTGACGGCGAACGCTTTGCTCACGATATAGAACAAGCCTTCAGAGAGATGTGGCAACGCTGGTGTCAGAAGGTTTGAAATGAGTGTTTGTTATTTGCGCGAGGATGACGGCGCGGTAGGGTGCGTATTACGCACCAACTAGATCTATTTACATCTGCTCAATACGTTCCCTCTGCTCCTGCAATTTTCCCAGAGCCAGTCCTTGCTCGTCCAGTTTGCCCTTTTCCTTGTCGATAATCGCAGCAGGTGCCTTGTCAATGAAATTCGGGTTGGCGAGTTTCTGAGCACTGCGTTGCATGATCTTTTGTAGCTTATTGATCTCGCGATCAAGACGTTTTAATTCATCTTCCTTGTTGATCAGGCCAGACATGGGGATCAGGATCTTCATGCCATTGACCAGTGCTGTTGCCGATTCCGGTGCGCCTTGTTCATCCTCAAGCAGGGTGATAGATGCCAGTCTTGCCAGTGCGCTTAATTGTGAGCGATAGCTATCTACTCGTTGCTGATCCTGTTTGGAGGCGTTGGCTAATAACACGGGCAGGGGTTTTCCGGGGGCA
Organism: Gammaproteobacteria bacterium; assembly: GCA_013151035.1. Classification (NCBI taxonomy): domain Bacteria; kingdom Pseudomonadati; phylum Pseudomonadota; class Gammaproteobacteria; species Gammaproteobacteria bacterium. The sequence goes on along the minus strand of JAADJB010000015.1, from coordinate 27,431 downwards.
ATATCCATGCTGCTACGAATCTTGCGGATACCGACAACAAAGCTCATTATCCATTCAATGGTATTGATGGCATCGGAGTTGATCAGGTTTTGATTAGCCAATGGGTAAGATTGCTGCATAATACTATCGGCCTTGATACCGGCCAGTGGTGCGATGCGTTGCCAGATTTCCTCGGTAATGAAGGGCATGATCGGATGTGCCAGGCGCAGCAGGGTCTCTAGTACTCGAACCAGTGTCTGGCGGGTGCCACGCTTCTCTTCATCACTGCTTGCGCTATCGCCCAGTGTGGTTTTAGCCAGTTCCAGGTACCAGTCACAGTATTCATTCCAGGTGAACTCGTAGATGGCATTGGCAACACGGTCAAAGCGATATTCGTTAATGGATTTTTCAACCTGGCTAATGCAGGTCTGTAGCCGGGAGATAATCCACTGATCCGCTTGATTGAGTTTGATGCTATCGCCGCCATTAATACCGCAATCCTCACCCTCGGTATTCATCAATACGAAGCGGGCAGCATTCCATAGTTTATTACAGAAATTTCGATAGCCCTCAATACGTCCCAGGTCAAAATTGATGTCGCGTCCGGTTGATGCCTGGGCGGCAAAGGTGAAGCGCAGGGCATCGGTACCAAAGGCGGCGATGCCATCAGGGAAATCCTTTTTTGTGGACTTCTCAATGTTCTTTGCCATCTTGGGTTGCATCAGACCCTGGGTTCTTTTTTCAATCAGCGTGTCCAGTTCAATGCCGTCAATGAGGTCGATGGGGTCGAGCACGTTGCCCTTGGACTTGGACATCTTCTGACCCTGGGAATCACGTACCAGACCATGAATATAGACCTCCTTGAAGGGCACCTCACCCATGAACTTGATGCCCATCATTATCATGCGAGCAACCCAGAAGAAGATAATGTCAAAGCCGGTGACTAACACACTGTTGGGGTAGTATTGATCCAGTTCCGGGGTCTTTTCCGGCCAACCCAGGGTGGAGAAGGGCCATAGTGCAGATGAGAACCAGGTATCGAGCACATCATCATCCTGCCTCAGTTCGATATCACCGAGATTGTTTTCCTCCCGCACCTCTGCCTCAGAGCGACCCACATAGATATTGCCCTCATTGTCGTACCAGGCGGGTATGCGATGTCCCCACCAGATTTGACGTGAGATACACCAGTCCTGGATGTTGTTCATCCATTCAAAATAGGTGTTCTTCCAGTTGTCCGGCACAAAGCGAATACTGCCATCCTCAACCGCCTTGATGGCGGGTTCAGCCAACGGTGCAACCTTTACATACCACTGGTCAGTCAGGTAGGGTTCGATCACAACACCGGAACGATCACCACGAGGCACCATGAGTTTGTGGTCGTCGATCTTTTCCAGTAACTCAATCTCATCCAGATCATGCACGATCATATCGCGTGCCTCGTAGCGATCCAGACCGCGATATTTCTTTGGTGCCTCATCGTTGATACAGGCATCAATCGTGAGGATGTTATACATCGGCAGGTCGTGACGTTTACCCATCTCATAATCATTAAAATCATGCGCCGGGGTGATCTTAACGCAGCCGGTGCCAAAGTCCATTTCAACATAATCATCAGCGATAATCGGGATCTCGCGTCCAACCAGGGGTAGCGTGATGGTCTTGCCGATCAGGTGTTGATAGCGTTCATCATCCGGGTGAACGGCTACCGCTGAATCACCCAGCATGGTCTCGGGGCGGGTGGTGGCAACCACCAGATGTCCACTGCCATCGGTGAGTGGATAACGCATGTGCCACAGGTGTCCGGTCTCTTCCTGTGAAACCACCTCCAGGTCAGAGACCGCAGTGTGTAGTACCGGATCCCAGTTAACCAGACGCTTGCCACGATAGATCAGACCTTCCTTGTGCAGTTGCACAAAGACCTCACGCACCGAGGTGGAGAGACCTTCATCCATAGTGAAGCGTTCACGCGACCAGTCCAGTGATGAACCCATACGGCGTAGTTGTTGGGTGATGGTACCGCCGGATTCTTCTTTCCAGGCCCAGATCTTTTTGATGAATGCCTCACGTCCAAGGTCATGGCGGGTCTTACCATCGGCATTGAGCTGTCGTTCGACTACCATCTGGGTAGCGATACCAGCATGATCAGAGCCAGCCTGCCACAAGGTGTCATCACCACGCATACGGTGATAACGGGTGAGTGCATCCATCAGGGTATCCTGGAAGGCATGTCCCATGTGCAGGCTACCGGTGACATTCGGTGGTGGGATCATAATGCAATAGGGTGCGCCATCACCGCCGGCCTTAAAATAACCCGCATCCTCCCAGGTCTTGTACCAGTTTTGTTCGATGTTTTGCGGGTTGTAGGTTTTTTCCATGCGATGTATTTAATCTCTGTAATGGGGGTAATGGTGTATTAGAGATTATTATAACGTAGGGTGTGGGTGCTTCGTAGTGGTTTTTGAACAAGGGTCTCTGGATAAATGGTAGGGTGCGTATCACGCACCATTAATTTTGGTGCGCAGTGCGCACCCTACCGGGTAGTTTGACGGTGGTAAGTTGTATATTTAGGTGTTATTTGATGGTGTGTGATTCCAGTTCATAGCCGCGTTCCTTGTAGAAACGATAGCGTTCTCGACCATCCTCCTTGGTGCTTTCGTCTTGATTGATAACCTCCATCACGCGCTCAAAGCGGCTAAAAAACAAGGGTACCTGTGGGCTGAGGTTGATGAGAATATCATGGCTTGATTCAGGTGCCTGTTGATGACCGAGCAACACACTCTCGCCATGTTGTTCTTCATCTTGATCGGTACGCGCATGAGGGATAAAGGACACTCGATTAAAGGTCCATAGCAGGGTATCAAGATCACTGGACTGTTCGGCTGAAGCGGTATGGATATAAATATTAGCACCACTACGGTAGGCCTTTTGTGCCAGACGGCAGATAAAGAGTGAACGACTCCGGTTGGAGTCGTCATTCAGGATGTAGAAACTGACACGGGTCATTCGATTATTGAGCCTTGTGTCCAGCCTTGTTCATTAGATACTGAACCAGCAGGGAGACCGGACGACCTGTTGCGCCTTTTTCTTTGCCGCCTTTCCATGCGGTACCGGCAATATCAAGATGTGCCCAGTGCATTTTTTTGGTGAAACGGGAGAGGAAACAAGCCGCTGTAATAGTGCCTGCCTCGCGGCCACCAATGTTCGCCATGTCGGCAAAATTGCTATCCAGTTGTGGTTGGTAATCTTCCCACAATGGCATCTGCCAGGCACGATCTCCGGTGCTTGTGCCGGCCTTTAATAGATCATCAGCGAGGTGTTGATTATTACTCAGCAGGCCTGTTGCATGGCTGCCTAACGCAATGACACAGGCACCAGTCAGGGTGGCGATATCAATGACGGTCTTGGGATTAAATCGTTCGCTATAGGTCAAGGCATCACACAAGATCAGGCGACCTTCGGCATCGGTATTGAGAATCTCGATGGTCTGCCCCGACATGCTAGTGACAATGTCACCTGGGCGAGTAGCACTGCTACCCGGCATGTTTTCTACGCTGGGTATGATACCGATAAGATTAATAGGTAAGTGCAGTTCCAGGCAGGTCTGCATGGTGCCTAATACACTGGCGGCACCACACATATCATATTTCATCTCATCCATAGCAGCGGATGGTTTGATTGATACACCGCCAGAGTCAAAGGTCACACCCTTGCCAACTAGAACGATCGGTCGATCTTTTTTATTGCCACCCTGATAATTCATGACAATCAGTCTGCCCGGTTGTTTGCTGCCCTGGGAGACGGATAGTAGGGAGTTCATGCCCAGCTTTTTCATTGCTGCTTCATCCAGGATGTCCAACTTGAGTTTCTTGTGACTCTTTTGCAGTTTTTGTGCCTGGCTTGCCAGATAACGTGGCGTACAGATATTGCCTGGAAGATCGCCCAGAATCCTTGCCTGTTCGATGCCATTGGCAATGGCGATCCCATCCTGGATGGCGCGTTCACCTGTTTTGAGTTCACGTCGTCCGGGGACATTGATGTTCAGACGTGTTAATGGACGTTTTGCCGGGGCCTTCTCGCTTTTTAGTGCATCAGGGCGGTACAAGGTCGCTTGCGTCGACGTGACACATTCCCGGATCTTCCAGTAGTGTGAACAGTCCTTGATATTCATGTTAGCTAGATAACTCATCGCATCATTAGTGCCGGATTCATCTAATGCCTTGGCAGTGTTGGCGAGGATCATCTTGTATCGTGTCGAGTCAAGGTCTCTTTCTTTGCCGCAACCTACTAGTAGAATGCGATCAAAAGGACTATTTGCCGGGGCGGGTATCAGCATGGTTTTTCCTGCTGTCCCCTCCATGTCGCCACGTCGTAGAATGCCGCTTAACAGACCATTGCATAAGTGGTCGATGGTTTTGGCATCATCGCTCAGTTTACGGGGTTCACATACGCCGATAACCACACATCCAGTACGTTGTTTTTCCGGGTTGCCACTCTTGACACTAAATTGCATAAAATACTCCTGATTCGATGGATAAGGTAGTTTACTTGATTAATGAGCTGTTTTCATATCCAAAAACGGATAAAATTCACAAATGAATCGTATTATTAATCGTTATCTACTGAAAGAAGTATTGCAAAGCTGGTTTATGGTAACCCTTGTGCTTTGGCTGATTGTGGTCAGTAATCGTCTAGCGGGTTATTTTGCCGAGGCGGCTGCGGGTCAAATCCCGATAGATGCGGTGTTTTTGTTGATTGCGTTAAAGTCAGTTACCTACCTTTCCGCATTGCTACCGCTGTCTCTTTTTTTAGGGATATTGCTGGCGCTGGGTCGTTTGTATAAAGATAGTGAAATAATCGCACTATCGGCTTGTGGGGTCGGTATGCGTGAAATCTATCGTCCTATCTTATATATGAGCCTGTTAGCAGCATTATTAGTTGCCTGGATGACGCTGTATCTCGCCCCAAAAACAGCCATTATTGAGAAAGGTCAGCGTATTCAGGCAGAAAAATCCATGAATATAAAGGGGATTACTGCCGGACGTTTTCATGAGTTAAATGGTGGCCGTATGGTTTTCTTTGTTGGCGCCATGTCTGCTGATGGTCAGCATATGAAAAATCTTTTTGTTGAGAACAGCAGCCAGGGAAGAATTGAGTTGATTACAGCGGATCAGGCACGTATGTGGCATGAGGAAGGTAATGATGCCGATTATTTATTGATGGAACAAGGTTATCGTTTTCAGGGAGATTTAGGTCAGGATGGTTATCGGGTGATGTCTTTTTCCAGCTATGCCATCAAGATTGAGTTGCCCGGTGGAGCCAGGGGAACAAAAAATAAAACCGATACGATTGCCTCAATGGATCTTTGGCACTCAGATCGTCTGGCTGACGGGGCTGAGTTGCAGTGGCGTTTATCCATGCCGGTTGCCATTATTGTGCTGGCATTTTTAGCGGTACCGTTGGCACGTGTGCGACCAAGAGATGGACGCTATGGACGTTTGTTTGTTGCGATAATGGTGTTTATTGTGTACTACAATTTATTAGGATCGGCGCGTATCTGGTTAGAGAAGGGCATGGTTTCAAGTTGGTTGGGATTGTGGTGGGTGCATCTTTTTCCATTGTTACTGGGTTATGGGCTGTGGAAGGAGTTTAATGCCTATGGTCTGTTCAGAAAGCTGTACAGGAGGGGGCAAAGATGATGATCTTTGATCGCTATATTGGTCTGCGTATCCTGATTAATACCTTATTAGTCTTGTTGGTGTTACTGGCGATTGATGTCTTTTTTGCGCTGGTTAAGGAGTTCAGGGATATTGGGCAAGGTTTGTATTCGGGCTGGTATGCTGTGCAATATGTGTTGTTGACAATACCCCGCAGGGCGATTGATCTATTTTCGATGTCAGCTTTGTTGGGTAGTCTGCTCGCTTTAGGTTCAATGGTCAGTAGTAATGAATTGGTTGTCTTGCGTGCATCCGGTGTATCAATAGCAAGGATTGTGCGTTCGGTGTTACAGGCCGGGTTATTGATGTTTATCCTGGTTGCGGTTGTCGGTGAGTGGTTGGCACCCTTCTCGGAACAGTTGGCGCGTGAGAATAAGGCGCAGGCACAGTCACAGCAGATTGCCTATCAAAGTGATCATGGTATCTGGGTGAAGGATGATAAACGTTTTGTGAATATAAGGAATCTGGGTTTAGACGGGCACCTGGAAGATGTCTATGTTTATGAGTTTGATGATCAACATAAGTTGACGATGGTCACTCAGGCAGCGCATGTTTCCTATGACGAAGGGCAGTGGATACTGGAGGACGTTAAGTTTAGTGCCTTGTCTGATTCGGGTATTCACATTAGTAAACAGGACAAGGTGTTATGGGATAGTTTGTTGAATCCCGTGTTACTCAATATGCTGGCACGGGATCCGGACTACCTTTCTGCGCGAGATTTATGGGCCTATATTATCTATATGGATAAGAATAACCTGGATTCAAAAAGCTATCAGCTGGCATTCTGGAACCGTATGGTAATGCCTTTTTCCGGCATGGTGATGTTGTTTTTGGCCGTTCCCTTCGTGTTTGGGCCGTTGCGTAGTGTCGGGGTTGGGCAGAGAATTCTGGTCGGTGTGTTGGTCGGGGTCTTCTTTTATGTCTTTAGCCAGATGATTAGTCATATCAGTCAGGTCTCAGGTGTGAACCCGATAGTGAGTGCCTTTTTCCCTTCGCTTGTCTTTATGCTGATTGGTATCTGGATGCTTAGACGTGCGGCATAGCTCTATTATTAAGCACTAAAGTGGTGCTTATTTACCGCAGTATGATCCTCTTTCCCTGGTTTATAAATTAGATGTAATACATCATCGAATTGTTCATCCACCTGTTGCAGTGTTTCCTGTAATACCGGGATGGATAGCCCGATTCTTTTCCATAAAGGGGCACTGGGAGGCAGCAGCAGGGTAATGTCTTGGTTGGATTCCTCAAGCTCAATGATGCGATTGGCAATCTGGATAATTACTGTCTGTAAGGGATATTGTTGTGCCGCTTCGGGGTTATGATGATAACGTGTGGTTTCCTGCAGGATCTCCGGCAGGTTCCATAACTTCATTAACTCAGCTCCGACCATAGCATGATCGCAGCCAATAATATTGCGCTCAGCCTGATCCAGTGGACTATTCTGGAATGCAGCCTGTGACAAGGCCTCGCGTGCGAGTTCTGGCAGGCGGTTATATAAGATCAGGCTACCAATGTTGTGCAATAGACCCGCGCTGAACATAGACTCGCTTAGATCCTTATGCGTTTGGTTAGCCAATATTCGGGCGATAAGGGCGCAACGGACGCTCTGTCGCCAAAAGGTATTCATGCTCATGAGTTCGTTAGGTAAGCCCGAGAAGGCCTCAACAGCACAGGTGGCAAGAATGAGTTCTCTGAGTTCTCGTGTGCCAACCAGGCTAATCGCGCGTGGGATGGTGTCGATCTTGGCAGCAAAACCATAAAAAGAACTGTTGACCAACTTTAACAGACGCGTGGTTAATGAGGGGTCAGTTGCGACAACCTCACCAATATCATTCGCATTACTACGGGGATTATCCAGTAATTCGGATGATTTGATAAAAACTTCCGGCAGGGAAGGCAGGTCAATATCTCCGTACAATAATTCACGCGGTGTTATAAGCATGTGTTGAGTATAATGTAATTTTTCTTTTATGTCGCTTAGGGTTGCGTGACCCCATGTTGCCTTGTATATTAAAAAACATATAAATCCTCTTTCTTTGAAAAGATAGAAGGGGATGCATGAATTTGTCAAATTAAGGAAAATAACTATGAAAAAAAACATATTACCTGGAAGTGTTATTGCGCTGTCATTAATGGGTGCCTTTAATCAAGCTCAGGCAGGAGTTTTTGTGGGGGTTACATTTAATTTTGACGCTAAAGGTGTTGAAGGGCTTGGCTTTACTACAAAAGTAACGAGTACCAATAAAAGAGATCGCTTTGCGGCGTCTGCGGGAGCCACTTATTTCCCTTTCAAACAGGATAACCAATTCGGGCTGGACGCTGGTGTGGGTTATCAGGGGAATAATTCTGCCGGTATTGTAAGCTGGGATTTTCTACAAAAGGGGGTTTCGGTTAGTGCTGGATACGCTAAAACGAAAAAACCAGCAGTGCTAACAGTGCCGCCAGCAGGCGGAGCAGGAGCAGGTGGCGGTGATGGAGCCAGTTAATGTGATAGTTAGTGTGAATACTAATCAACACAAAAGTTGTTGACTTTGCATGAGGAATAGTCTTAATCTACATGAAATATAAAATGTTTTTAAATTAAAAATATAAAACTAAGCTTATTTCGCTTGATTAGGGGGCTTAATGCCAGATATTACTGAACTGCGTCAGAAACAGATCCTGATTGTTGAAGAAGACCAGGCTTATGCCGTGGATTTGAAAGCCATGCTGACCGATGGTGGTTTTCGTCATGTTGATGTCGCTGCGGGTGGACAGGAATTATTGGCGAGTTTGCAACAAAGTAATCGTGGGGCAGCCCGGAAGATTGATCTTGTTCTGGCGAGTGATTCATTACAGGATTTTGATATCTACACCTTTTGTCAGCAGAATGGTTTGGGTGGTTCCAGTGCTGAGATGATGGTAATGGTTCTTGCAGCGGGTGAAGGTTGGTGGAATGAAGAAACCGCTCGTAAGGCGTATGAATCAGGTGCGGTGGATATCGTTTTTAACCCTGTTCGCAGTATCGAAATTATTCCACGCGTATTACTGACGCTCAATCTTCAATCTGAGCGGGTGTTATGTCATCAGCACGAGGATGAGTTGAATACCGAATTAGCCGAACGTAAGGTGATGGAAGCGCGTCTGCAATATCTGGTGGCGCATGATGATATGACGGGGTTGTTTAATCGTCGTCGACTGGAACAATCTCTGGATCTATCTATTATTCGTACGCGTAATTTCAAACGTACCAGTGCCTTGCTTTATCTCGATTTGGATCAATTCAAGCTAATTAATGATACCCAGGGTCATGAAGCGGGTGATCGTATGCTTGGTGCGGTGGCTAATTTATTGAGAAAGTCAGTTAAAAAGAGTGAGATTATTGCGCGTACGGGTTCTGATGAATTCGCTATTCTGCTTGAAAACCTGACTGCAGAACAGGCGCTTGAAACCGCTAACCGAATTAGAAAAAATCTGGATCAAAGTGGTATCGAAGGCGATGCCGATGGTTGTCATGTCAGTGCCAGTATTGGTGTGGCAATGATCGAGCCGAATGAGAATGTGTGTTCCAGTGAAATTCTGGCGCGTGCAGATCAGGCCAGTTTTGTCGCCAAAAAACATGGTCGCAATATGGTTCATAAATACAGTGCTAGTGATATTGAGGTGCATACGCTCCGCACCGATGTGCAATGGGTGCCTCGTATACGTGCTGCATTGGCTAATGATGATTTATTTCTGGTATTTCAACCGGTTGTTAGTCTGAAGGATAACAAGGTCAGACGCTATGAGTGTCTGTTGCGTATGCGTGGTGAAGATGGCGAGACCTATATGCCGGATGAATTCATCCCGGTGGCAGAACGTATGGGGCTGATTCACAATATTGATCTATGGGTGGTTGAAAATGCGATTGATATTCTCGCCTCTCTACCACCGGAACAGTCTGATATTTCTTTCAATGTCAATTTGTCCGGGCATGCCTTCCAGGATAGTTCCTTGTTGCCATTGGTTAAGCAAAAGCTGGAAATGTTGTGGGTGAATCCGGCAAGATTGATCTTTGAAATCACCGAGACGGCAGCGATTGCCAATTTTGTTGAAACCCGTGAGATGGTCGCACGTTTGCGTGCTCTGGGCTGTAATTTTGCCCTGGATGATTTTGGTGCCGGTTTTAATTCATTCAATTACATTAAGAACTTCCCGGTTGATTATCTGAAGATAGATGGCACCTTTATTATTAATCTGGTGAATGATCAGACGGATCAAGTGTTAGTCAAGGCAATGATTGATATTGCACGTAGCCTGGGTAAAAAGACCGTTGCCGAATATGTTGAGAATCAGGAAGTGCTGGAATTGTTGAGGGGTTATGGTGTGGATTATGTGCAGGGCTTCCATGTTGGCAAACCACAGGCCTCGCTGGCTGAGGTTAATGTAGAGTCGATAGTTTCAACGCTGGATAATCCCGTATTTAACTTCCTGACTGAAAAAAATTAATATTCGGAATACAAACCGAAAAGAAAGGGGGCAGACCTAAGGTCTGTCCCCTTTCTTTATGAACTGACCTTAACGATTCGAGTCTCAGAATAAATATCGTGCCAGCTTCGATTTTTTTTATCAATCAATATCCAGAAATAACCCAGTCCGAGAAAGGCGATTGAAACCAGTGAAATCAGGAATCGTAGTAGTGCCTGCCACCAGCTGATGGGGCCACCGTTTACGCTTTCTATGCGAATCTTCCATGTGCGCATCCCTAGGGTTTGACCACAACGCGTCCAGAACCAGGCATTAAAGAAAAAACACACGATAAACAGGTAGCTGGTAAAGAGTGGGTTACCAGCAGAAATGGCACCATCTTCTGCCAGGGGTAATACCAGTGCTGCGGCGAGGAATAAGGTCGCCAGTAATAGAAAGGCATCGTAGACCATGGCGGCCAGTCGTGGGAATAGGCCAGCAGTTTGAATGGTATCGGTGGGTGTGGTTTTACTCATAAGCGTGGGCTCTGCGAGTTCGAGACAGGAATCACGCCTCTCTAACAGAGACACGCCGTGAATACATCCATGTAGGCTCGATGCCCGCGTCCATGCGGGCAACGGTCTCTGTTAGAGAGGAATAATTCCTGTCTCTTGAGTTAATGGAGTGGCTGTATTGAGTCATTATAATAAAGAGTTACAAAATTGGTGCTCCCTAGGGGACTCGAACCCCTGTTACCGGCGTGAGAGGCCAGGGTCCTGGGCCACTAGACGAAGGGAGCAGTGTTTCAATGCATCTTAACCTGCAACACTATTGAAGGGGTGTTATTATACCTTCAAGTTTCCAATGAGCAAGTTAAGGTTCCTTGATGTCGGTAGCCAGTAAAGGCAATAGTATAAAAAATCGCGCTGATCCGGTCTTTTTATCCCGTTCAGAGCATTCTGTTTCCCGTAAAAATATCAGCCCCAATGCGTTGAAGGTTCTTTATCGCCTCGATTCCGCTGGCTTTCAGGCCTGTCTGGTGGGTGGTGGGGTGCGTGATTTGATCCTGGGTCGAGAACCCAAAGATTTTGATATTGCCACTGATGCCTCACCCGAGCAGGTGCGGGATTTATTTCGTAATTGTCGTTTGATCGGGCGCAGGTTTCGTCTGGCGCATGTGATTTATGGTCGTGAGGTTATTGAGGTAGCAACTTTCAGAGCGCCACATGATGACAGCAATAATAATGAAGACGAACAAAAAATGGAGGCGGGACGTATTCTCAGGGATAACGTCTATGGCTCTATTGATGATGATGTCTGGCGGCGGGATTTTACGATTAATGCGCTCTATTATGATATCAAGGATTATTCGATTATTGATTATGTCGGTGGCATGCAGGATATCAAGGATGGGCTACTAAGATTAATTGGTGATACTGAAGAACGTTATCGTGAAGATGCTGTTCGTATGCTGCGTGCGATACGTTTTGCTGCCAAGCTGGGTTTCCGTATTGACCCGGAATCTGAGCGGGCTATCCCGCAGATGGGTGCCTTGTTGCGAGAGATACCAAGTGCGCGGATCTTTGAAGAGGTGCTGAAATTATTTATGTCGGGTGCGGCATTAGAGACCTTTGAATTATTGCGCCATTACGATCTGTTTAAATACCTGTTTCCAATGACAGATGAATCGCTGGCACTTGAGGTTGAACACTTTCCCGATAGAATGTTGATTCAGGCATTAAAGAATACCGATTCGCGTATTCAGCAAGGCAAACCCGTCACCCCGGCTTTTTTATATGCTGCCTTGTTATGGCATCCCATGCAGATTCGCATGCAAGAGGTGATGACGCGAGATACGGGTGATGAGGTGGTGAGCTCGACACGGGTAATGCAGATTGCCTCCAGTGAGATTGTGCGTGAACAGGTTCGAGTAACCTCTCTGCCCAAGCGTTTCAGTTTACCGATGCGTGAGATATGGTCTTTACAACATCGTTTTGAACAACGTGCGGGAAAACGTCCTTTGCGCTTGTTGACGCATCCTCGTTTCCGCGCGGCGTATGATTTTCTTTTGTTGCGTGAAGTTGCTGGAGAGGTTGATAAGTCATTGTGTGACTGGTGGACTGAGATTCAGACCCTGGACAAGAATGATCGGGAGAGTTTTATTCAGCAGGTTCAACAGCCGCAGGTGAACTCAAAAAAACGGCGTAGACGGCGTAAAAAGGCTCAAAGTGCTTGAGGCATAAAATGGGTCAATACGTTTACATCGGGATAGGCAGTAATCTGAATGATCCTGTCATGCAGGTCAGGCAAGCGCTTCGTTGTTTACAGACACTGGTCAATAGTCAATTAATCAAGTCCTCCAGTCTTTATCAAAGTGCACCAATGGCGGCTATGGAACAGCCGGATTATATTAATGCGGTGGTGTTGCTGAAAACGGAATTATCAGCTATTGAATTACTGGATCATCTCCAGGATATTGAGCAGACACAGGGGCGGATGCGTGATGAAGAACGCTGGGGTGCGCGTATTATTGACCTTGATATTCTTTTGCTTGGTGACGAGGAGATAAATTCAGAACGCCTGACTGTGCCACATTATGGGCTGCATGAACGTTCATTTGTGTTGTTGCCACTCAATGAGATAGCTCCTGATCTGGATATTCCAGGGAGAGGGTTATTGAAAGAGATGTTAAAGTATTGTGATTGTTCGGATATAAAGAAGGTTTCTTGAAATGCTGTGTGAGTTCGAGGCATGAATCATTCCTCTTTATCAGAGCCACGCCGTCAATACATCCATGTAGGCTCGACAGCCGCGTCCGTGCGGCTGACGGTCTCTGATAAAGAGAAATAATCCCTGTCTCTTGAGCGGGATAGCAATATTATGACTATAAAACAGCCTGATTATATTGTTGTAGAAGGACCGATTGGTGTCGGCAAGACGACTCTGGCACGGCGTTTGTCGAGTAGTTTTGGCAGTGCCTTGTTGTTGGAAAGTGGCGATGCGAACCCCTTCCTTGAGAAGTTTTACAATAACCCGAAGGATGCCGCTCTCCCCACCCAGTTGTTTTTTCTTTTTCAACGAGCCAAGCAAATGCAGGAGCTACGTCAGGGGGATATGTTTCGTCCGGTACGGGTGGCTGATTACCTGATGGCGAAGGATCAATTATTTGCCGGTTTAACGCTGGATGATGAAGAATATAAACTTTATGAGCAGGTGTATTCTCAACTAACTCTGGATAGCCCCACTCCGGATCTGGTTATTTATTTGCAGGCCCCGGTTAATGTATTATTGAAGCGTATACGCAAACGCGGTATTTCCTATGAGCGTAAAATGGGCAAGGATTATCTTTCCCGATTAGTTGATACTTATGAACGTTTTTTTCATACTTACAGCGCGGGGCCCTTGTTGATTGTTAATTCTACGGATATTGATATTGCCGGGAATCAGATGGATTATGATGCCTTGCTGGAGCGGGTGCGTAGTACTACCAGTGGTCGGCATTATTTTAATCCTGCTCCGGCAAATTTGTAGTTGGATCAACGGTTCCCTGGGGTTTGAGACATGAATTGCACTTCTCTACCAGAGACACGCCGTGAAACCATCCATGGTGGCTCCACGCCCGCGTCCATGCGGGCAAGGGTCTCTGGTAGAGAAGCGCAATTCATATCTCTTGAGTTAATGGGACAGTAATGATAACGATTAATCAACTAATGGCAATGAAGCAGCGTGGTGAGAAGATCACCTGTCTGACCTGTTATGATGCCAGTTTTTCACGGCTGCTGGAACGAGCGGGTGTGGAGCTGATTCTAGTGGGGGATTCTCTGGGTATGGTGTTGCAGGGGCATGACTCTACTCTGCCCGTTACTATGGATGACATGATTTATCATGCGCGATGTGTGACGCGTCAATCCGGCTCGGCATTATATATTGTGGATCTGCCTTATCACAGTTATTTAACGGTTGAGTCTGCGCTACAGAATGCACAGCGATTAATGGAGCAGGGTGGGGCGCAGATGGTTAAGCTGGAGGGTGCCATGATGGATGTGGTATCTGCACTGGTTGATCAGGGCTATCCTGTGTGTGCTCATCTAGGTTTGTTGCCGCAGTCGGTTAATGAACTGGGTGGCTATCATGTGCAGGGGCGTAGTGAGGAGCAGGCACAAATTATTCTGGATGATGCGATTGCATTACAGCAAGCCGGTGCATCTTTATTGGTGCTGGAGTGTGTGCCAGCATCATTGGGGAAAAGGATTAGTCTGGCGTTGGATATCCCTGTTATTGGTATTGGTGCGGGTGTTGATTGTGATGGTCAGGTGCTTGTGTTGTATGATGCATTGGGGATTACGCCGGGTAAACGGCCACGTTTTTCGAAGGATTTTCTAGCTGAGAATGAGGATATAGCAGCGGCATTGAAGGCCTATGTTCGTGCGGTTAAAGATGAGTTGTTTCCGGCAGCCGAGCATAGTTTTTGAATTTTATAATTAGAGGTTCTCTATTCATCTCTGAGCTTGTGGTACGTGCTTAAGGGGACACAGCAGATAAAGCCTTGCTATGTCCCCGGTTCAATGATGCGGGTCGGTGTCTATTTTTAGGCTGGCACAGGCCGGGGACATAGCAGGCTTTATCTGCTGTGTCCCCTCGAAGAGTTCCACGAACCTCAAACCATCGTACGGAAATAGGTATACTGTCCCCATGACGGTTCATACATGAATATAGCTAAGACTATTTCGGCAGTTCGTTCACAGCTTGGCGAATGGCGTGGGGAGAGGCTGCGTGTTGCCTTTGTTCCTACCATGGGTAATCTCCACCAGGGTCATCTGGCTCTGGTGGAGGAGGGGTTTCGTTGTGCTGATCGTGTGGTGGTGAGTATCTTTGTTAATCCGTTACAATTTTCGGCGGGTGAGGATTTCTCGACCTATCCACGCACCCTGGAACAGGATATTGAGAAACTGCATGCGGTGGGAGCTGACTGTTTATTTGTGCCTGATGTCGATGAGATCTATGGCGAAGATCGGGATGCTGTTATTGTCGAGGTGACGGGTATTAGTGAGATCTTGTGTGGTGCCAGTCGCAAGGGACACTTTACCGGGGTGACTACGGTGGTTGCCAAGTTGTTTAATATTGTGCAGCCGGATGTTGCTGTATTGGGTAGCAAGGATTTTCAGCAGTTAAGCATTATTCGTCGTATGGTGAAGCTGCTTTATATGCCTGTTGAGATTATTGCGGTTGAAACTCGACGTGAGCCAGATGGTCTGGCGATGAGTTCGCGTAATCGTTATCTGTCGACTGAACAACGCGCCATTGCGCCGATCCTGTTTCAATCTCTACAGGCGGCTAATCAGCGTTTGCAGCAGGGTGAAAGGGATGTTTCAGGACTTGAGGTGGAAATGCGGGATTATTTGACCTCATTTGGCTTTGAAGTGGAGTATTTTACTGTTCGTGATGCGAAAACATTGCTTGATGTGGGAGAAGACTGCCTGGATTGGGTGGTTTTGCTTGCGGCTCGTTTGGGGGATACCCGCTTGATTGATAATATTCGAGCCAATCATAACGGTGATTCAGCTTTAAAGATGAATTTTTTACTGAAATAAGGGATAATTATCGTTCTTGATTGAACGGTGAACCAGTATTTTATGCAACTAACAATGCTCAAGGCCAAATTGCACCAGGCACGCGTAACTCATTCTGAACTTGAGTACGAAGGTTCCTGTGCGATTGATGGCTTGTTATTAAAGGCTGCCGGGCTACGTGAATATGAACAGATTCATATTTACAATATGGCCAATGGCGAACGCTTTACAACCTATGTTATTCGGGCTGAGGATGGTTCCGGTATTATCTCTGTTAATGGTGCGGCCGCACACAAGGCCAATCCGGGGGATCGGGTTATTATCTGTGCCTATGTCCGTTTGTCTCAACAGGAAGCCATGAGCTTTAAGCCGACACTGGTGTATCTTGATGAGAGTAATCAGGTGACTCATACCAATAACGAGATTCCTGTGCAGGCTGTGGGGTAATCAAACAATGGTGCGCATTGCGCACCCTACCGGTAGGGTGCATCCCACGCATGGTAGGGTGCGTACCACGCACCGGTCATTTATCAGGAGTGCATAATGGAAAGCTATGAATTAATTGTTATTGGTAGTGGACCCGGTGGTGAAAAGGCGGCATTATTTGCTGCCGATCATGGGCACTCTGTCTGTGTAATCGATCATGGCCCTGCCGGTGGTGCCTGGGTGAATACCGGCACGATCCCGAGTAAGACCTTGCGTGAATCGGCTTTGTATCTGGCGGGTGGTCGCCGTCATGGTGTTGTCTCAACCTCTTCAAATAATCCCACTGTGCGTAGCTTTATGAGCCTGAAACGGCATCTGGTGGCGCGTTGGCGTGAGCGGATTGAGCATGATTTCAAAAACAGTGCGGTTACCCGTATCTGTGCTACCGCTCGTTTTATTGATGCCCATACCCTGGGGCTATCAACCGGTGAAAAGGTTCATGGTGAACGAATTTTGATTGCCACCGGTTCCAGTCCTCGCTCTGTGCCTGAATTACCTGTTGATGGGAATCTGGTGCATAACTCCGATACTCTGTTGTCACTCAATCATATCCCGGCTTCCATGATTGTATTAGGCGGTGGTGTGATTGCATGTGAATATGCCTCTATTTTTCAGGCCTTGGGGGTTCAGGTGACGCTGATCAATGGACGTGATCGGGTGTTGGGTTTTGTTGATAATGAGATGAGTGATTTTATCGAGGATGCCTTTCGTGAGAGTGGCATGGTGGTGCGTAATGATGCCCGTCCGGAGGCGTTACAGACTTATAAGGGTGAGGGGGTTGAGGTCTATCTGGATGATGGCACGATGGATTCCGCTGAGGTGGTATTTGTGGCGTTGGGTAGAAAGCCGGCAACCGATGAACTTAATCTGGAGGCGGCGGGTGTGTCGCTGACCCATTGGGGCACGATTGAGGTGAATGAATATATGCAGACCGAAGTCGAGCACATCTATGCCGCTGGTGATGTGGTCGGGTTTCCTTCCTTGGCATCGATGGGTATGGAGCAGGGCAGAGAAGCGGCGGCGCATATGTTTGGTGTTAAACGGGGTGCTATTGATGCACTCATTCCAAACGGCGTATTTACCATTCCTGAATTGAGTAGTGTCGGGTTTACTACGGAAGAAGCGATCAAACATGGTTTTGATCCGGTTTGTGCCACTGCCTCTTACGATAAGGCCGTACGATCTCATATGCTGGGTGAGAATGCAGGGATGATCAATCTAGTGGTTGATCGTAGTAGCCATTGTCTGCTCGGTGCCTGTATTATCGGTAGTCATGCCACGGAATTAATTCATATCGCAATGACGATTATTCGCTATGGCGGGACAGTGGATGACCTGGATCGTTTTGTCTTCAATGTGCCAACACTGAGCGTGCTATATAAAATTGCGGCTCAGGATGTGTTGAAGCAGCTGGAGCCACAAGAAGGTTAATTATATTTTGGTGCGCATGCGCACCCTACCGATTATCCTGTGTTTCTCATGCCGGTGGCGATGGCATTGATTGAACGCAACAAGGGTGGCAGGTAACGTTCTTTGCCTGCTTCATCACTACCACGAAACTGTTTCAGTAGATTAATCTGTATGTGGTTCAAGGGATCCAGATAGGGCTTACGTCGAATAAGAGACAGGTGTAATGTTGGGTTTTCCTCTAGTAGCAGGTCAACCCCGGCAACCTCCATGATCTGTTTTACCGTTAATTCAAATTCCTCATGGATGAGTGCATAGATACGTTTTGCAGACGCAGGGTCTGCCATTAAATAACTATATTCCTGGGCGATATTGGTATCGGCCTTGAACAACGCCATCTGGGTATTACTCAATAGTGCATGGAAGAAGGGCCATTCCTTATACATCTTTTGCAGCTTAGCCAGTCGTGCCGGGTCGTTATCCTTCCAACGGCTAATGGCATGTCCGATACCGAACCAGGCAGGTAGGGTATGACGTGCCTGTGCCCAGCCAAAGACCCAGGGGATTGCGCGTATGGAATCCTTGGAACGGTTGCCGCTGGCACGATGGCTGGGTCTTGATCCAATGTTCATGAGTCCGATCTCGGTGACCGGAGTGATCTCATAAAAATAGTCGAGGAAGCCGTCTGTTTTTTCTGTCAGTTGGCGGTAGGCCTCTTCACCACTGGCGGTAATCTCGGTCATGATATCCAGATATTCCTGGTTATCCGGGGAGATATCCTTTATTCGATTCTTGCTCGCCTTGATCAAGCCGGTAATACCCATGGATATCTCATAGGATGCGGTTTCTGTGTGGCTGTATTTATGTGATAGCACCTCACCCTGTTCGGTAAACTTGATCTGACCATGCACGGTACCATCGGGTTGTGCCAGGATGGCCTCGTGGGTAGGGCCACCACCACGGCCAACGGTACCACCGCGACCATGAAATAAACGACATTCCACCTTCTTTTCTTGTGCAATCTGTAGAATCTGTCGCTGTGCATTATAGAGATTCCAGGTGGAGGCAAGGATGCCACCATCCTTACAGGAGTCGGAGTAACCGAGCATCACCTCTTGTCGATTGCCGGATACCTTCAGTAGTTCTCGATAGACTGGATCATCAAACAGGCAGGTGAGCACCTCTTCGGTATGAAATAGATCCTCAATGGTCTCAAACAGGGGGCTGATCTGGATATCACAGAACCACTCATTATTCTTTTTGCCTGCCATATTACAGAGTGAAGCCAAGGTCATCACCTCCAGCACATGACTGGCGTGATGGGTCATGGAGATGACGTAGTTGCCAAAGGCTGCCGGGCTGATCTCCTTACGCATCTTGACCATAACATCGAATACCGCGAGAATTTCCTGGGTATCTTCTTTTAATCGGCTACGGTCGAGTGTTATTTCCTGTGCCTTGCTGATGGTTTGTGTCAGGTAGTGTCTACGCGCTATTTCATCCATATTGGCATAGTTCTGATCGCCGCTGATCTGTTGACAGATGTCATCAATTGCATTGCTATGTCGGGTTGATTCCTGACGGATATCCAGTTGCATTAGATAAAAGCCAAAGGTCTCGACCAGACGGATCAGGTCTTTGAGCTCCTGGTCTGCAATATTGCCATCGCCATGTCCATGCAGTGAGCTATGAATTAGATGGAGGTCATGCAATAACTCAAACTCGGAGGTGTACGGTTCATTCCAGTCAGAGGTATCGGTGTTGTCATTCTCATCCAGTTGAATAGCCAGTTTTTTCAGGTTCTTTTTTAATCGATAGCTCATAATCGACAACTTGCGGCGATAAGGTTCCTGACTATAACGATGGGGATGATCTTTGAATGCGCCGGGGAAACTTTGATTATCTTTTTCCAGGCTGGTGAGGAATTCGCTGGAGGGATGACATAATACGACAGAGTGGGTCAGCATGCGGGTGAGGGCACGAGTGTGAGACAGATACTCTGTTAATGCCTCTTGCATATGCATGCGTAAAGCGAGTTCGGTGGTCTCTGGTTTAACGTTCGGATTGCCATCACGATCACCACCGATCCATGAACCAAAGCGGATGATGTTGGCTTTTTTGAGGGCATTAAAGGGTTGATCGTAGTTCTTGTTAAGGGCGTTTTCCAGGTAGCGATAAGCGGTTGGTATGGCTTTGAACAGGCTTTCTCTGAAGTAGAACAGGCCATTGCGAATTTCATCGCGTACCCTGGGACGACGTACGCGTACCTCATCGGTTTTCCACAGGATCTGTATCTGGCTTTCAAGGTTAGCGATAATATCAGCGCGTTGGTGTTTGCTATGTCGGGGGTCGCTGAGTTTTTCACTGATGCGGAATATGCGTTGCAATATGACCATAATACTGCGGCGTTTGGCTTCGGTAGGATGCGCGGTAAAAACCGGAATATAACAGATCTCGGAGAGTAGCTTTTCCATTTGCTCGGCATCAACACCATCACGGTGCAGTTCATCAATGGTATGCCCGAATGAGCCCACCCATTTGGGTTCATTTTTGCGGATAATGCGCCTGCGCTGGCTGTGTTGGAAGGCCTCTTCAG
Source organism: Gammaproteobacteria bacterium (assembly GCA_013151035.1). Taxonomy (NCBI): domain Bacteria; kingdom Pseudomonadati; phylum Pseudomonadota; class Gammaproteobacteria; species Gammaproteobacteria bacterium. The sequence continues at coordinate 7,251 of JAADJB010000015.1, read as the reverse complement.
CAATGCTGACCAGGCTAAAATAGATGCTAAAGGCTCTGACGACATGGGTGGTGTGCTGGGGTTCCATATCAATAATCAGGCGTGTCAGGCGATCACGCAGACGTTGGTCTTCATTACTGCGTAGTTGGATATAACCCTTGCGTAGTTTTTCTACTGAATTGAAAACCTCTCTGCCGGCATACTGCTTGAGTACGTTACCTAGCAGGTTGCCAAACAGACGTACGCGTGCCCGTAGTTCTTTATCACGAGGTTCCTGGATCGTTATCATTGTATTTTTAGGCATAAAAAAACCACGCAACAGCGCGGTATCCTTCTGTTGTTAACTCTGATTTTTTAATTATACCCTAATTTTGGGGGAGATTGATTGATCTACTCAGGTTCAATCTTTTGGTTTTTATGTGTCTTGGGTTATTATGGGGCTTGTTTGATGTTTTGTTTTTGTAACTTGTTGATAGATATCTGGATTCGAGACAGGGGGTGCTTTTCTCTAACAGAGACGCGCGTGAAACCATCCATGGTGGCTCGATGCCCGCGTCCATGCGGGCAACGGTCTCTGTTAGAGAAAAGCACTCCCTGTCTCTTGAGTTAACCGGATCGAGATATCCTTTGCAGGGTTGTTTTTAATAGGTTGGAGAGTGATGCGTATTGCCCTGGGTGTGGAATATGATGGGAGTCAGTTTTGTGGTTGGCAGTCACAGGATGGTGGTGTGCGCACGGTTCAGGAATGTGTGGAGGCGGCACTTTCTCGCGTAGCGAATCATCCGGTCAAGGTGGTTTGTGCTGGACGTACCGATACCGGAGTGCATGCAACAACGCAGGTTATCCATTTTGATAGCGAGGTGGTGCGTGAAGACAAGGCATGGATTATGGGCGTTAATACCCATCTGCCCAAGGATATTTGTATTCACTGGATGAGGTCGACGGGTATGGATTTTCATGCGCGTTTCAAGGCGGTGCGCAGGCATTATCGTTATGTGATCTTTAATAGTAATGCACGTCCGGCACTGTTGCGTGATCAGGTGAGCTGGGTTCATGGGAATCTTGATGTGCTGCGTATGCAGCAGGCGGCTGAATATCTGTTAGGTGAACATGACTTCACCTCTTTTCGTGCCACTGCCTGTCAGGCACATAGCCCGGTACGCACCATTCATCATCTAACGGTGGAACGGGCCGGACAATATATAATGATTGATATCTGTGCTAATGCTTTCCTGCATCACATGGTGCGTAATATTGTCGGCGTGTTGCTCAAGGTCGCCAGGGTTGAACGTGAACCTGAGTGGGTCTGTGAGCTGTTAAAGGTCTGTGACCGTACTCAGGCGGGGATGACTGCACCTGCCGCCGGGCTTTATTTGACGGGGGTGGAATATCCTGCTGAGTTTAATCTTCCGTGTGAATTGCTCTTGCCGGGTTTTCAGACTTAACCGGGGACAGACTTAAAGTCTGCCCCCATTTTAGGCTCTCTGATCTTTACCTTTTGACAAAATGTAAAGATAGCCCTGTTCTTTACCTATTAATGAATAGTAAAGAGGATGTTTTATGCCTAAAGTGAGTGCGAAAAGACAAATCACCTTGCCCGTAGATCAGTGTCGTCAGGTGCATATTGAACCAGGCGATGAATATAACAGTTATGTTGATAATTATGGCTGCATAACCATTGTTAAAAAAACATCAAGCGCAGCAAAAGGTGTACTAAAAGGTATCAAGGTGGATAAACGCTTGAGTGATGAAGCCTCGTTACAGGGTGCGGTTAATACATGATAGCGATTGATACGAATGTATTGTTGCGATATCTGCTCGATGATGATGCTAGTCAATCAAAAAAGGCGGCGGCAATTATTACCGCTGGCGATAAAGTCTTGATTACTGATGTTGTGTTGGTAGAAACAATCTGGACGCTTAAAGGCAAGAAATACAAGCTTGATAAGGAAGCGATTATAATCGTTATCAATGCATTGTTTGCAGAACTGAATGTAATCTTTGAAGATGGACAGACGCTCTGGCGAGCTTTAACTGATTATACAAAAGAACAACCGATAACAGCAGGAGTCAGAGGCAAGGAAGTTGATTTCCCTGATTTACTTATTGTTAATAAAGCACAAAATATTGCTAATCAATTAAAAGCCGTATTCGATGGTGTCTATACCTTTGACGTTGCATTACAAGCGATATCAGGGGCAAGAAAACCTTAATGCTGATAGCTGCGGACTTTAAGTCTGTCCCCTAAAGTAAGACTCTGATAAAATACTACTTTTCAAGTGAACAGTGCATTCTTATGTCGATAAAAACCCGTTTTGCTCCGAGTCCTACCGGTTACCTCCATATTGGTGGTGTGCGTACTGCCTTGTTTTCGTGGCTGTATGCGCGTAAACATGGTGGCAAGTTTATCCTGCGTGTTGAGGATACTGATCTTGAACGTTCGACTCAGGAATCGGTCAATGCCATTCTTGAAGGGATGACCTGGTTGGCTCTGGAATATGATGAAGGCCCGTTTTATCAGACTGAGCGTTCTGAGCATTATCAGGCGGCAATTCAGCAGTTGATGAGCCAGGGTGTGGCTTATCGTTGTAACTGTTCCAGGGAACGTCTGGATACGCTGCGTGAAGAGCAGATGAAGAACAAGCAAAAGCCACGCTATGATGGTCACTGCCGTAACCAGATGGTGAGTGCCGATGAACCGCATGTTATTCGTTTCAAGACTCCGGTGGATGGTTCTGTGGTGGTGGATGATCTGGTGCAGGGCAAGGTGATCTATCCGAATGCGGAACTGGATGATCTCATTATTCAACGCACCAATGGTTCACCAACCTACAATCTTACCGTGGTGGTGGACGATATTGATATGGGAGTCACGCAGGTTATTCGTGGTGATGACCATCTGAATAATACCCCGCGGCAGATTAATATTATCAAGGCGCTGGGACATGATGTGCCGCATTATGCCCATGTGCCGATGATCCATGGTGAGGATGGTGCCAAGTTGTCCAAGCGACATGGTGCAGTGAGTGTGGTGGATTATCGTGATCAGGGTATCTTGCCGGAGGCATTATTGAATTATCTGGTACGCCTGGGTTGGTCGCATGGTGATCAGGAAATCTTCTCGGTGGATGAGATGATTGAGTTGTTTGATATTGAAGATGTCAACAAGGCACCTTCCAGTTTTAATAATGAAAAGCTGCTGTGGTTGAATCAGCACTATATCAAGTCTAGTGATCCGGCGCGTATCGCTCACCTGTTGAGTGTGCATCTGGGTAATCTGGGTATTGATCCCTCACAGGGCGCGGATATCATGGAGGTGGTTAAGGCGCAACATGAACGTGCCAAGAGTCTGGTGGAGATGGCTGAGATCAGTGCCTTCTTTTATCAGGACTTTGATGCCTTTGAAGAGAAGGCGGCGAAGAAACATCTGCGTCCGGTGGCGCGTGAAGGACTGGAGCGGATGCGTGAGGGTTTGGCGGATTTAGTAGAGTGGAGTCCCGAGGCACTGCATAGTCTGGTCGAGCGGGTAGCCGAGACACTGGAACTTAAAATGGGCAAGGTGGCACAACCCCTGCGCGTTGCCGTGGCAGGACGTGCCGCCTCACCGGGTATTGATATTACTCTGTATTTAACGGGTCGTGAGGCGGTATTGCGACGGGTTGATAAGGCGCTGGCATTTATTAGTGAACGCGAGAGTGTTGCTTGACCTGAAAGGTGGTTTGATATTCTGGTGCGCATTGCGCACCCTACCGCTCCAAATCAGGTAGGGTATGTACTCGAATCGGTAGCACATTAATTGGTAGGGTGCGCACCGCGCACCAAAAGGATAAACATAAAAAATGAGTGATCACCCAACGCCAACAAATTTTATTCGTCAGATTATCGATGAAGACCTCGCCACAGGTAAACACGGTGGCAAGGTAATAACGCGTTTTCCACCCGAACCCAATGGTTATCTGCATATCGGACATGCCAAGTCGATCTGTCTGAATTTTGGTATTGCCAGGGATTACCCGAATGCCCATTGTCATCTGCGTTTTGATGATACCAATCCACATAAAGAAGATATTGAGTTCGTTGATTCGATTCAGCAGGATGTGCGCTGGCTCGGTTTCGACTGGCAAGACAAGTTATATTTCTCCTCAGATTATTTTGACAAGCTTTATGGTTATGCCATTGAGTTGATTGAGCAGGGCAAGGCCTATGTCTGTGATCTGAATGCCGAGCAGGTGAGGGAATATCGCGGCACTCTGACCGAGCCGGGCAGAAATAGCCCGAACCGGGATGCCGCAGTGGAACAAAATCTGGATCTGTTTAAACGGATGCAGGCCGGTGAATTTGCCGATGGCACCTATGTGCTGCGTGCCAAAATTGATATGACATCACCCAACATGAATATGCGTGACCCGGCTTTGTATCGGATTCGTCATGGTGTGATCCATCATCAGACCGGGGATAAGTGGCGTATTTATCCGATGTATGACTTTACCCACCCGATCTCGGATGCGATTGAGGGGATCACGCATTCGCTGTGTACGCTGGAGTTTGAGGATCATCGCCCCCTGTATGACTGGATACTGGATAATATCAGCATCGAGTGTCACCCGCAGCAGATCGAATTTTCACGTCTGAACCTGCAATACACAGTAATGAGTAAGCGTAAGCTGACCAAGCTGGTGGCAGAGGGGTATGTTGAAGGCTGGAATGATCCGCGTATGCCAACCATTGCCGGTCTCAGACGACGTGGTTACACCCCCGCCTCAATCCGTGAATTCTGTGATCGTGTTGGTGTCACCAAGTCGGATAACTCGGTCGAGATGGGCGTGCTGGAGAGTTGTATCCGCGATGACCTGAATGTGCGGGCACCACGACGCATGGCCGTGTTGCATCCACTCAAGGTGGTGTTGAGCAATTATCCTGAAGACAAGACCGAGACCCTGGAGGTGGCTAATCACCCGCAGGATGAGACCATGGGGACACGCCCGATCAGTTTTACCCGTGAACTCTATATTGATCGCAATGATTTTTTGGAGGTGGCGCCGAACAAGAAGTTTAAACGTCTGGTGACCGGGGGCGAGGTGCGTCTGCGTAATGCCTATGTGATTCGCTGTGAAGAGGTGATTAAGGATGCCGCGGGTGAGATTACCGAACTGCGTTGCACACTGGATGAGGCGACCCTGGGGGCGGCACCGGAGGGACGTAAGGTCAAGGGTGTTGTTCACTGGGTCTCGGCTGTCACCAGCCTGGCTGCGACGATTAATTTGTATGATCGTTTGTTTACCCATCCAAGCCCGGATAATGCCGGAGAGGATACTGGTTTTCATGATTTCCTTAACCCGGATTCCTGTGCGGTGCTGGAGGGATGTCGGGTCGAGGCAGGTTTGATTGAGGCCATGCCAGATGATCGTTTTCAGTTTGAACGTGAGGGTTATTTCTGTCGGGATAGCAATGAGGGTGATGCGCTGGTGTTTAATCGAACCGTTACCCTGAGAGATTCCTGGGCAAAACTGGAAAAACAGCAAAAAAAATAGGTGAAGCGGGGTATTAGACTGGACAAAAACCCCGTTTTACCCTATGATTCGCCGCTACTTTGGGGCTATAGCTCAGCTGGGAGAGCACTTGCATGGCATGCAAGGGGTCGGCGGTTCGATCCCGCCTAGCTCCACCAAATAATTGCCATCGGTAGTTTTACTGAATGGCAATGCGTAGTAGAATACGCACTCGGTTTAGACGGCCGATGTTAAAATTTAGAAGTCTTTGTCCCCATCGTCTAGAGGCCTAGGACACCGCCCTTTCACGGCGGTAACAGGGGTTCGAACCCCCTTGGGGACGCCAATTAAATCAAAGGGTTGCGAGAAATCGTAACCCTTTTTTGGTTTTTCGGGTGGTTTTCAGATAATCCGTGTTGTCGTATCAAATTCAATCACCCTGTGTGACGTGCTGCGCGATGATGGCTTCAACTACAGCGCTTACGTCATCAAATTAGTGATGCTTTTTTCGAGCTATCCCGATAAGTCCCAACAGACCTGAAGAGAATAACCAGAACGTAGCAGGAATGGGTATTACCGTTGCGTTTACAAAATAGCCATCTGTTATTGTGGATGTATTCAGGGATGGCCCACTAACATAAGGGTAATCAGCCCCATAATAACCATCTATTCCTGTCCGGTAAGACCAGACAATATTAGTGCCATCATCTAAACGGCCACCAAAAGAAAAATTGGTTCCACCGAACCACTGGTAACTCCAGGAGTTGGAATAATAGGGGGTAAAGACTGAATGGAGTTCATTGCCTTGATCTATGCCGTATGTCTCATTTGCCAGGCTGTTATTAATCATAGCCATAACATCGTCTGCTGAAGCAAAATTCCAGGCACTTGCTCCGGTAATATTGTAAGTGGGATCAGCATTTATGTTCGCCAGATCGGCGTTATTGTAAACGACATTAAGATCAAGCCAATACATATCATCACTGCTTGATGCTGTTCCCATTGTATCGGTGATAATATTGCCGGATTTAACCAAGGATGCATTTACGTTTCCGATCATGCCTGCTAATAGAGATGCTGCAACAATATTGAGTAATGGATTGTTCATAGCTTGTTCTCCTTGTTGAATTAATGTTTATTACATCTTAATATGATACAAATAACATGCCACTTTAAATTATTGCTTTAAAACAGCGGGTTACGGTTTCCTTGGAATTTTTTTATAAATAAAATATCTTTAAGTGTAAATAATTTCGATATTTTGGGCTGGAAAGTTTGAGCTTCTTTACGTTTTGTTGGGTGACGCTTGTCGATCATAGATAATGTTAAACATGGGATTCAATAATTCATATCGAAGACCTGAAATATTTTGTCTGTGAACGCTGTGGTGCTGCTTTATCTTTCAACGCAGTCGCTGCAATCATCACACACGGTACACCGGTGACTGATGACATAACCAACTTCATCACAGACACGGCTACCGGTCGTGAATACCTTCGCTTTGATGCCTTCGATTTATCTTATGCCGATACGGTCATTGCTACGAGCGCTGGTGGTGTTTATGAAAATTGGTCAATAGCTACATCCAAAATATCAGATGATTTTATAGACGCAGCTTTAGGTGTTGCTACGTCACCTTGCACAGGTGCTGTAGCCTATAACACGACTTGTGGCACAGTAGCCGGTTACAATGTAAGCGCTCAACCAACAACGCTCTTGCTCAACGAAGGCTTATCTGATCCTGCGTAACACTACCCGGCAACAAAGCCTCAATATCTTCTAC
>JAADJB010000014.1 GCA_013151035.1 Gammaproteobacteria bacterium | reverse complement strand
TACTCAGCGCAATAAACTTAGTATGTAAAGCTTACACTATAAAATCCGGTAGTTTTCCATCAAAAATCAGACTCAGAGCCTGTGAAACGGAAATATCTTGCTTGCGGCAAGTTGATAAATAACCACGAACCCGACAGAATATTTTTGCACCTTCGACACTGCGAAAACAGCCTGATATTTTTTGCTGAACCTTGGTTATTCGAATATCATTCTCGCCCTGATTATTAGTAAAAGGCACCAGTGGATTTTCCATAAAGCGCAGTACATCGTCTTCATAATTTCTCAAACGTTCTAATAAGTTTCTGGCCTTGCTGCGTTTAACCCGACCTCGTTTAAGTTTTCCTGGCGGCGGTTCTGGTGCTGGGCATTCATTGTCTGCTTTCTGTAACAGGGTTCTGTATGCTTTTCGATACTGTTTTGCCTCATCAGGAGACAGCGCACCACCCGCATAATTAACAACTCGGTTGATTTCTCTGAGTAGTTGTTCCATGTCCCTGGCCCAGATCATACCATCCTGTTCCCAGGCTCTTGTTAGTTCCCTGAGATGGTGTGCATTACATAAGGCATGAGTCAATTGCAGATAACGGTAATAAGGCTTCCAGTGATCATGACACAGGATGCCCTGGAAACGAGGGAGTATGCCGATATCATCCATCGCCGCCTTGCCCCGTTTTTCATGAGGGAAGTAGTGAGTCCATGCCGGGCTGGAAGCACAATGCAGCCATTGACGTTTACCATTGATGTTAATTCCGGTTTCATCGGCATGAGCCAGTTGGGCCTTTGCTAACTGGTCTTTACTCATCTGCTCAAAGTCGGCCAGTTGAGCAAAGGCCTGCACATTGAAGTTGTAAAGTGAGCCTTCACTGATCGGAATCTGGTCAGCAAAGTAATTCTGTATGCGTTTGTAAGGCAGCAATTGATACTGGGACAAATAAACTGCATGGGCTTTTATCTGGTTGCCATACTGCACAGCTTTAGTGACATTATCCGGGAAAGATGCCACAAAACGATGGCCTTTTTCATCTTCGAGTATCTCGGCCTGATATTCGGTGATGACGCGCAGAATATCGATATCAAAGACTTGTCTTGTTTCAACCCCGGCCTGATGATAATTCCCTTTGGGTAAGGTTCGGCGATCAATAGAAAGGGCGGTCATATAGTCTGGATCATCCACCTTTTCCAGTGTTTTGCCAATATGCCCGGCTTGAGCACCGGAAGGTTTGCTGCTGTTTTTACTATTGAGTGTTTTACGATCTAACAGGAGTTTGACTAATAACAAGAGAACCTCTAAGGCGGCACGGAGAGAAGCAGATAAACCTTTCTCCTGCTCGATAAGCTGGCGAGCTTTATCAAGTGCTTTCTCAACATCTATTGAATCCATTTTCAATGAATAACCCTGATCGTTTTAGTACAGGGGTATTATCGCATGGGTTTTCAGGGGCGATTTTTTCGCATTGTAAGGCGATGTAAACTGTTAAAATAAATCACGCACACGCAGGGGCATTATGAACTCAATAATAAAACTGTCAGCCATCTGATGCTCCGTATCGACCCGCTATAAAGCCATTGATAGCTTCAGTAGTTTTTTCAAAATATTCGCCAAAACCTTGTCAAGCTTTTTTTGAATTATTTACGCTGAGTAGTTACATAAATTCAAAATAACACATCTGAGTATGATGCAATAGCACGGGAACAAGAGGATTCAATAAATATAGCGTAATTACTCTCTACCCCCGATTGATTCTCACAAAGACGGTTGGCAATCTATCTGCTAAAGACCCTTGCCCGCATGGACGCGGGCGTGGAGCCTACAGGGATGTATTCACGGCGTGTCTTTAGCAGATAGACTGGCGATCGTCATTCACTCGGAACCATGCGGGGTATATTAACTATGAACCTGGATGGATTTGTCGGGTTACGCTACGCTCAGCGTGCCCTTTGGGTAAACCCGACCTACGACTATATGGGTTCCCACGCGGGAGCGTGGGAACCAGGTATTAGGTATGGGTTCCCACGCAGAGCATGGGAACCAGATATATGCGAGGATGACAGCAATCAATGCGTCTTGTTCAGCACTCCAACCTGTGGCATCTCGGCGAGTCCACTCTGTTGGGCGTGTTCCTGGAAGCCTTGATTGCGCCAGAAGAAGGCACCGGGCATGGTGGTAGGAATGACTAGCACATAGAACAGTGCTCGGCCTAAAACGGCACTGACAAAAATAGCGATGGCGACCAGTATCCAGCTATAAAGCCCTAAACCTGTCAGGGCATCTGTTGCTGTCAACAGCGTCACCAATAGTAGTGCACCTGCCAAGGCAATATTACGCGCACGGTAGCTGCGACCATGTGCCGTCAACTGACGGAAGTGCGAGGCAGCACCCTCACCGCCTGTAGCCTTGAGGTCGTTGGCGTGATAGTACAGGCCGATAGCTTCCATCAGCAGACCTAACAAAACAGGCAATGCCAGTGCATCCATAACAGTCATTGATGGCAGCCCTTGCCAGGCCTGTATAAAACCAAAATACAGACCAGTCACCAGTCCACCCAGCGCCAGCATATTGCCATAAAAACTGGTCAATACCTGCCAGTGATTCCAGAAAGGTCGTGCCTTGATGCGGTAGATCTTGTGCATAAAATACAGGGCAATCGGGCCGGTAACTGCTGCTGCAATACCCGTCATACCGACCAGGCTATCGACCCAGCCATCGGGCAGGAAGAAAAACAGCCCAGGGAAGGTCAGCAATAAGGCGTAGGCACCCAGCAGGTTATAAAATACCGCAATACTCGCCACCTCTCGACTCACCGGTGAATAACGCAGGTTATTAAAGGCGCGATAAAAACGATGAGGTTTACCCAGGTGCATGGTGGATAACACCAGTGCCAGGGTCTCCAGACCCAACAGGCCAAACAACATCACGGAATAGGCCACAGGATGCGTATCCGGTGACAACACCTCCAAACCGAATACAGGGCCAAGGATCAGTGCCAACACGGCACCCACCACCATCTGTGAGACCAGGGTAAAGATCACCAGTGGATCTTCACGTGAACTCAGACCGGCAAGCCCCTTGTCGGCTTCAATCTTGCGTTCATCCACCTCGGGGATAAAATCAGAACGCCCTGTATCATCACGCTCATAGGTCAGTGGCATGGCATCGGTACGACGCATCTCGGAGGGCAGACTCTTCTTCTGCTGAAAACGAATATTGGGATGGGTAATCTCGGGCGAAGGGAAACCGGGGATCTTGACCTCCAGTTGTTCACGATTCTCCGGTGTGGTCTCGATCACACCAAAGTCCAGCGCACCCGCCAGACAGGCAGAGGAACAGGCCGGTTTCAGACCCACCTCCAGTCGATCCACACACATATTACACTTCTGCACATGCCCGGCAGCAAGATCCAGCTGCGGGGCATTATAGGGACAGACCCAGGTGCAGTAGCCACAACCAAAACAGATATCAGGGTCCTGTAACACCGCACCATATTCCGCAAACTTGGTATAGGCACGCGTTGGACAACCCTTGAGACAGACCGGATCATCACAGTGATTACAGGCCATGGAGATATTCATACGCCGATAGGCCGGCCAGGTACCGCCCTCAACATAACCCACCGAACGGAAGGCGATATGCGATGGCAGATCATTCTTTTCACTACACGCCGACTCACAGGCATGACAGGAGATACAGTTATCGGCATTAAAATAGAAACCATGCTGCTTGTAACGATTCGGGTTATCCCCCACCGAGCTATCACCATTGATATTCAGGCTCTTACCCGCTAGCGCGTCAGTTTCATCAACCAGTTGAATCTTCTTACCATAACGATTGACCTGTGGTGCATCCACCTCCGGCAGTATGGCATAATCCGGTTCATCATCACGTCGTTTAAACATACTAATATTCCTGTATCGACCTAATAGGTACGCGCAATTCGATTACGGTGGGCAGCGGCCTGTTGATCATCTAATGGTTCAACCCGCACCCCACATTGTTTGAATGCCGGTTGTCGGGAGTGAGGATCAAGCAGACCTAACGACACCCGGTTCACACACTCATGGAAATGAAAGGGTACAAACACCATATCCGGTGGGATACGCTGGGTCAGTTGTACCATCACCACGGCATCACCCCGACGCGAGATCAGACGCACATACTGCCCATGCCGGATATTCAGACCATGTGCCGCATCCGGATTCATCTCCATATAAGGCGTGGGACTAAACTTGTTCAGATTACCGATCTTGCCGGTACGGGTACGGGTATGAAAATGCTCGACCACACGCCCACTATTGAGCCAGAATGGATACTGCTCATCCGGTCGTTCATTATTATCAATAAAGGGCAACGCGATCAGTTTGGCACGTTGATCCGGGTACTGGAACAGCCCATCGGTATACAGCCGTGGTGAACCCTCCGGTGCCGTTTCCTCATTACAAGGCCACTGTATCCCACGCATCTTTTCAATCTTGTCGTAGTCCATGCCCGAATAGTCCAGCATACGACCCTTCGATAACTCACGCAGCTCTTCAAATACCTCAGAGGCCTGTGCCGGAAAAACCGGCTTCTTCGGATTATCAAAACGCTGTGCGATCTCGTTAAAGATCCATAGATCTGATTTTGACTGTGCATAGGGCGGTAAAGTATTACGCGTCAGATTAACGCGTCGTTCGGTATTGGTAAAACAGCCTTCCTTCTCTGCCCAAATCGCAGCAGGTAGATAAACATGACTGTATTCATTGGTTTCCACATCCCGATAGGCATCCTGTACCACCAGAAAATCCAGTTTTTCAAGCGTCTTGCGTATACGTGCCGTATTCGGCATCGAGGTCATTGGATTGGTCGCAACCAGCCACAGACCTTTGATCTGCCCCGTCTCGATGGCGGGGAAAATATCAGTCTGAAACAGACCGCGTTTCTCAGGCAGGAAGTCCTCATCAATACCCCAGTAATCAGCAATGGTCTTGCGATCCTGCGCCTTTTCCAACGCACGATACCCAGGCAGACCGGAGCAGGAAGACCACTCACGCGTACCCATGGCATTACACTGCCCGGTAATCGATAGACTGGTACCACCCAGCTTGCCGATATTACCAGTAATCAGATTCAGGTTATTGGTTGCTACCACTCCATCAGAGCCATGGGTACTTTGATTGATGCCCATGGTCCAGATCGACATCGCCTGACCTGCCTTAGCATAGATGCGCGCGACATTACGAATGGTATCCTCATCAATGCCACAAATACGCGAGGCACTGATGGGGTCATATTCAGCCACCAGTGCCTTGAAATCATCAAAGCCCGAGGTATGTGCCGCAATATAATCATCATCAGCCAGACCTTCATCCAGGATGACATGAGCCAGGCTATTGAGTAACACCAGATCAGTACCCGGCGTAATCGGCAGATGAATATCTGCCATCTGGGCAAACATGGTAACGCGAGGATCAACCACAATAATCGGGAAGCTGCGTTTCTCCAGTGCCTGACGTAAACGCCAGAAGATAATCGGATGCTGTTCAGGCAGATTGGAACCCAGTGCCAGCAGACACTCGGTATGTTCAAAATCATCGTAACATCCCGGTGGTCCATCGGAACCAAAGGAACGTTTATAACCCGATACCGCCGATGCCATACACAAGGTGGTATTGCCATCATAGTTATTGGTGCCAATCACACCACGCGCCAACTTGCCCAGGGTATAAAACTCCTCGGTCATGATCTGTCCGGTAGAGACAATGGCAAAGGCATCCCGACCATACTTATCCTGAATCGTCTTTATTTCAGAACTTACACGATCCAGCGCACCATCCCATGAGGTCTCCTGAAACTCATCCAGATGACGTTCACGTATCAGCGGCACCTTGCCACGCCCCGCACTCTTGAACAACTCATGTTCAAAGATACCCTTGAGACAGAGCTTGCCACGATTCACATCCGCACCCGCAACACCGCGCGAACTCACCGCCTCACCTTCAGCATTCAGACCGACTTCAATCGAACAACCGGTCGAGCAGTAGCCACAAGTGGTGTATTTCCACTCAACCACGCCCTTGTCGGCGATCTTGATAGGATTCTTTTTACTTCGACCAAAAAGCACAGTGCTCTCCTAGATTTGTTTAGTGCGCAGTGCGCACCCTACCTGCTATATGCATTCCCACGCAGAGCGTGGGAACGAGAAATTGGTGCGCAGTGCGCACCCTACAGAGGCAGGGCTTGCTCCTCTTTAGCAGAGACCCTTGCCCGCAGGGATGCGGGCATGGAGCCTACAGGGATGTATTCACGGCGTGTCTCTGATAAAGAGGAGCAAGCCCTGACTCGATCTTATTAAAACACACTCTCAAAAATGCCGATAAAATCTCAATCAGACGACAGCGACAAATAAACTACCCCATCCTCAACCCGCACCGGAAAACGTGCCGCACAGCCTTCATCAGGCGCAACAGCAACCCCGGTCTCCAGACTAATCTTCCAGTCATGCAAAGGACAGGATACCTTATGCCCATGCACAATCCCCTGCGACAAAGGCCCACCCTTATGCGGACAATGATCATGCAGCGCAAATACCTCATTATCCGCAGTGCGGAAGATAGCAATATCACCCTCTTCGCGATTCACCACTCGGGCACCCAACACCGGAATATCATCCAGCTTACCTATTTCAATCCAGTTATTCTGTTCACTCATACTTCACCTGTATTCAATATATTATCACGTTAAGAGATCGTTTTGATCGGCTCAAACTCATGCCTGTCTGTCCCCTCAGCACGCTCCTTCCACGGATCATCTTGTACAAAGGTCTGAGCAAACAGGAAGCGCTCAGCCAGAGCCTTACGATTATCATTATCATCAACAATCTGTTCCTTGACATAATTCAAACCCACTCGTTCAATCCAGGGGGCCGTACGTTCCAGATAATGCGCCTGTTCACGATAGATCTGCATAAAGGCTGCCGCATACTCCAACACCTCAGCCTCTGTTTTCACCGCACATAGAAAATCAGTAACCCGCACCTTGATACCACCATTACCACCAATATGAAGCTCATAACCGGAATCGACACAAACCACACCCAGATCCTTGATCGTTGCCTCAGCACAATTTCGCGGACAACCCGATACCGCCATCTTGTACTTATGCGGTGTCCATGAACCCCAGGTCATCTTCTCCAGGGCAACACCCATCTTGGTGGAATCCTGCGTTCCGAAACGACACCATTCCTTACCCACACAGGTCTTGACCGTACGCAGTGCCTTACCATAGGCATGTCCGGAAACCATTCCAGCCTTACTCAAATCACCCCAGATCTCAGGCAACTCTTCCTTCTTGAGCCCATACAGACCAATACGCTGACCACCGGTTACATGCACCGTCTTGACCTTGAATTTATCTGCCACATCGGCGATTGCACGCAGTTCATCCGGTGTCGTGCCACCACCCCACATACGCGGAATAACCGAGAAGGTCGCATCCTTCTGGATATTGGCATGCACGCGTTCATTAATGAAACGTGACTGATTATCATCACTACCCGCATCCGGCCACTGACAAAAGACATAGTAATTCAGGGTGGGGCGACACTTACTGCAACCATCTTCACTATCCCATTCCAGTGTATCCATAACCGCACGCACTGATTTTAATTGCTGATCCTTGATCGCAGCGCGTACACCGTCATGCGTGTGTTCCGTACAACCACACATCGGTTTAAGATGAGGGGCTGTTGAATAGTCACCACCCACGGTATGTGACAACAGCGCCTCAACCAGACCGGTACAAGAGCCACAGGAACTGGAGGCCTTGGTATGCGCGCGCACATCTTCTAAGGTAAATAATTTTTTCTCGGTAATTGCCTTAACGATATCGCCCTTACAGACACCATTACAACCACAGATCTCGGCATCATCAGACAGTGCCGCGACACGATTCTCATCACCATGACCGGAGTCACCCAGATGCGCCTGACCAAATAACAGGTGTTGACGGATATCCGAGATATCGGTTTGATCACGCAACAGATCAAAGTACCAGGTACCATCAATGGTATCGCCGTACATCACCGCGCCCTTGATCTTGTTATCCTGCACCACCAACTTGCGATAGACACCACGCGCAGCATCCTGAAACACCAGCTCCTCGGTATTCTCATCACCAATAAAATCACCAGCTGAAAACAGATCAATCCCGGTCACCTTTAACTTCGTCGAGGTCACTGAGCCTTCATAACGGCCAATACCATGATGCGCCAGATGATTGGCACAAACCTTCGCCATCTCGAATAAGGGGGCGACCAGGCCATAGACCTCACCACGATGCTGCACACATTCACCCACGGCATAAATGCTAGGATCAAAAGTCTGCAAGGTATCATTCACCACAACGCCACGCTCACAATGAATCCCGGATTCACTAGCAAGGGTATAATTCGGACGAATACCCACTGCCATCACCACCAGGTCGGCACTAATCCCGGAACCATCCTTGAAACGAACACCCTCTACCCGATCCTTACCTGTAATCGACTCTGTTTGTGCCTGCATCAGGAAATGCAATCCACGTTCTTCCAGCGACTGCTGCAACATACCCGCTGCCACGGTATCAAGTTGTCGCTCCATCAAGGTCTCTGGCAAATGCACCACGGTCACATTCATGCCCTGTTCCATCAGACCATTAGCGGCCTCCAACCCTAGTAGCCCACCACCAATCACTACCGCATGTTTAGACTTGTCCGCCACGGCCAACATCTGATCAACATCACTGATATCACGAAAAGAGACCACACCGTCCAGATCATTACCTGGAATCGGCAGAATAAAAGGTGTAGAACCCGTCGCAATCAGCAGACGATCATAGGTCAAAGAAGAACCATCTTCAGCAATAACCTCGCGCTTACTGCGGTTAATAGAGGCAATGCGTTTACCCTTGTTCAGCGTCACACCATTGTCTTGATACCACGCGTCATCGTTCAGCATGATCTCATCAATGGTCTTTTCACCGGCTAAAACAGGCGACAACATAATACGATTGTAATTACCATAAGGCTCGTCACCAAAAACCGTAATATCATAACGATCGGCATCCAGCTTCAATAATTCTTCCAGGGTTCTGATACCTGCCATACCATTACCAATTACGATCAAGCGTTCTTTCATAACTACTCCAACAATATTTACAATAAGTCTAAGCGAATATTAGCAATTATTGTGCCAGGTTATAAGTCTGTGGTACGCACGAAAGGGGGGCAGAGCCAAAAACCGGCGCTGTCCCCAGCCTGGTGTGAACCCTGGCTGGCACAGGCCGGGGACAGCGCCGGTTTTTGGCTCTGTCCCCATCGAGCACGTACCACAGGCCTGTGCAAATATGGTGCAATAGAAATGTAAACACGCATCATAGTAATGCAAATCAATGCTCACTCGTCGCCATAAACTCAATATCTGGCCAACGCTCCATGGTCAAATCCAGATTAACCCGAGTCGGTGCAATATAAACCAACTCACCCGACTGATCGATGGCCAGATTCTCATAGACCCTTTCACGAAACTGGCTCAGCATCTTGTCATCATCACAGTGTATCCAGCGTGCCGTCGCTACAGTAAAGGGTTCAAAACCACACTCAACATTGTATTCACCCTTAAGCCGATATTCCACCACATCAAACTGCAGTATACCCACGGCACCCAGGATTAATTCATTATTCTTTAGCGGTTTAAATAACTGAGTCGCACCCTCTTCACACAGCTGATCCAGCCCCTTTTGCAACGCCTTCATGCGCAGAGGATCACGCAGTATGGCACGACGAAACATCTCCGGGGCAAAACTGGGAATACCGGTATATTTCAAGTCTTCACCCTGGGTAAAGGTATCACCAATACGAATGGTGCCATGATTATGCAGACCAATAATATCACCCGGATAGGCATCCTCGACATTACCACGATCAGAGGCCAGAAAGGTCACCGCATTCGCCACCTGAATCGTCTTGCCAATACGCACATGACGCATCTTCATACCTTTCTTATAAGCACCTGAACAAACCCTTAAAAAGGCAATACGATCACGATGAGCGGGATCCATGTTCGCCTGTATCTTGAATACAAAACCACTAAAGCCTTCCTCATCCGGTTCAACCACCCGATCTCCAGCACGTCTGGACAAGGGGGCCGGTGCATGTTCTGAAAAGGAATCCAATAGTTCCTGGATACCAAAGTTATTAATCGCAGAACCAAAAAACACGGGGGATAGATCACCCTTGAGATAAGCATCCAGATCAAAGGCATGACTGGCACCCTTCACCAGTTCAATCTCCTCTCTGAGCTCAGGTGCCTGCATACCCAGCAGTTCATCCAGTATGGGATTATCCAGACCCTTGATAACCTCGGTATTGCCCTTGGCACCCCCCTTCTCTGCATTATAGATATGAATCGCATCATCCAGCAGGTGATAGACCCCCTTGAAACGCTTACCCATACCAATCGGCCAGGTGATCGGTGCACAGCGGATTTTTAAGACATCCTCAACCTCATCCAGCAGTTCAATCGGGTCACGTCCCTCACGATCCAACTTATTGATAAAGGTGTAAATCGGCGTAGTGCGTAAACGACAGACCTCCATCAGTTTGATGGTACGTTCCTCCACGCCCTTGGCGCAATCAATCACCATCAGCGCAGAATCAACCGCAGTCAATGTTCGATAAGTATCTTCCGAGAAGTCTTCATGTCCCGGGGTATCCAGCAGGTTGATCACCTTGTCACGAAAGGGAAACTGCATCACCGAAGAAGTTACCGAGATTCCACGCTGCTTTTCAAGCTCCATCCAGTCCGAGGTTGCATGACGTGCAGCCTTACGACCCTTCACCGTACCAGCCAGCTGAATGGCACCACCGAACAGCAGTAACTTCTCAGTCAAGGTCGTCTTACCCGCATCCGGGTGCGAAATAATCGCAAAGGTGCGCCGCCGCCGGGCTTCAGTTGAAATAACACTCATAAAAAATGGCCAATCTCAGAAAAGATTGACCATTTTACCCGTAGGGTGCGCACTGCGCACCAACAATCTTTTATTTCACCCGCACCATGCACCAAAACAATGATACATGTACACACCCCACCTTAATTCCAACGGTAGGGTGCGCACCGCGCACCAAACACTAATTAATGCTAGCACTCACCCCAATCACCGGCACGCCGGCATTATCAAATGCATTCACACTCAGGATATTAAGATTAGTTACACCACCCGCGATATAAAATTTAAAGTCCTGCATCGCTCCCAAGGTTACATTATTAACCGGCGTAATAATAACATGGGTATTAAGACCATCATCCGTCCATAACAGATTCTTAACATCACCACGAGGATTAGACACATAGGCTATCCCTGCACCACCATTATTGGCATCAGGATCATGTGTGATAATGAGTTCTACGGCATGCGGTATTGTTGTTGCCGAAAAATTAATCGTGGCATGAGCCATTCTTTCCATGGCCTTAAATTTAATATTATCCAGCGGTGTCGTATAAGTCGCCTCAAAAGTGCTATTGCTTCCTGTTCCCGCAACAATATCAACTGTCGAACTGGCATACTCCCCTTCAGGATTAGTGATTTCAATCAGCGCAACCCCCTCAGCCAGAGCAACAGGTAAATCAATAAACACGGTAGTCTGCCACCAATCTCTATCACCCGCAGTAAAGTTTGCGGTAATCGTTTGTGCGTAGGTCTGTGCAAAGGTGGTAAGATCCTGTCCGGTCTCCCTGGAAACAATCATACTGGAGAGGGGATCCGGATAAAAATTAATCGCCCCTCGCACACTCAGGTTACCCGGTGCATAGACCGTGTTCACACCATTCACATCCGTAATACTGACAGTAATATTGTCCCGTGAAAACTTCTGTTGCCAGCCAGCCGCCAGCGCTATGGTATCTCCTGCCCTGGCAAACTCATGAAAAGTCTTTTGTCCAGCACAACCTGTTAAAACCACTGCTATAAGCAGTATCTTAAATAAATTTTTAAACTGTTTGTTCATAATACCATCTCCTTTTTACTCCCTGTAAAATACAACAATATATAAGCTACTGCTGTATGCGTCCCATCAATAAAACAAAGTCTGACACATCAATAACACCATCAGGTGCCGCTGCCGGATAGAGATCCCCATGTACCAATTCCAATGTACCGGCAACAAGATCCCCCATTACAATACGACTAGCCAACATATAATCAGCAGCATTGACTACACCATCCGGCGCACCCAGGGGTGCAATATCTCCATCAAGAAAATTAAAATTCAGCGGCAAGGTATCCTGAGCATCGCCAATACCATCGGCGTCAGTATCTGCCAATAGTGGATTCAGATCACTGCCTGCCAGATAGGCAGAGGCATTACCATCATAACCAACCTCCACATAATCACTCAGTGTGTCACCATCGGTATCGGCATTAAATGTATTAGTGCCAATTGATACTTCGAAAACATCACTCAAACCATCATTATCGTCATCTGCATCACAAACATCACCGATCGCATCAAGATCATTATCTGCCTGATCCGAGTTCCAGACAGTTGGGCAATTATCTACACTGGCACATAATCCATCACCATCACCATCATTACAATAAGGTGCATCGATCATCATCAATAAGGGTTCATAAATACCATCCGGATCATCAGCACAATAACCCGATGCCGTATGACAAGGAGCCGGATCAGAGCGTGCAATCAAAGCGACCTTGATATCAGCAGGTGTCGCTGCTGGATTCTCCATTTTATAAATAGCAGCTGCTCCCGCAACATGAGGACTGGACATACTGGTACCACTCATGGATCTAGTTCCTCCGCCCTTATAGGTCGACAGGATCAATACACCTGGTGCCATAATATCAACACCACTGCCGTAATTACTGAAACAGGCAAAGGAGTCATCCACATTTTCAGTGCAGGAACCCAACCATGCGTTTCCACTCAAACCATTAGGATGCCCATCAAAATCAGCATAGGCAGACACGGTAATAACAGCAGGATGACCACCGGGAGAAACCGCAGATACATCCTGTGACTCATTACCTGCGGATACAGCAAAGGTCACACCCGCAGCAACCGCATTACTAATAGCATTATCCAGTGCCGAACTTGAACCGGTAAAACCCAGGCTCATATTAGCGACTTCAATACTAGCCGCATTAGCCGCAACATAATCAATCCCGGCCAGCACCTGACTCAGTGTACCCGAGCCATTATCCTCCAACACTTTAACTGCCCAGATACGCGCGCCCGGAGCAACACCGACTACACCACTATTGTTATCCAGAGCCGCAGCAATACCACTAACATGGGTACCATGACCATTACCATCATCGGCACCAATATCACCCTCATTACACTTCACTTGAACCGGGCTAGGCGTACAATAGGCATATTGAAAGACATTCAAATCAGGATGATTTAGATCCACACCAGTATCAATAATAGCAATATCAACATCAACACGCGTGTCAACATTATCAATAGCCGCTGTCACATTAAAATCACCATCGATACGATGAACACCTGTTGGCAGGGCCTGTGCAGAAACACGTATAACTCGATTAGGCTCAATACTCAGAATCCGGGGATCTCTCTGCAGCGCCCTAAGCCTACCGGGAGGAATATTAGCAGCCATCCCATTCAGGGCATGAGAATAAATAAAGTGTTTAGTGAGACCATGAGCTGTCTCAACGTCCTCGGCGAAGGTTTCCACCTGCCTGCGTCGGCTCAATGCCCTGTTACGACCCCTGAATCGATCCACTTCCGCATCCCTGAACAGAATAATATGCGTTGCGGCAGAGGCAGGCAGCCGCTCTGCTGCAGCCCCATTACCCGCAATGGAAAACGAAACGTAACCTATAAAGAAGGTTAGCATTAGCGCAAAATTGACAAAGATCTTTTTTATCATAGCATCCATATTAGGCGTTAAAAAATAATTATGCAAGCATAAGCAAAAAATTTACCACTAAAAATAGCGGTGAAAAACTACAACAAACTCAATGCATAGATCATAGCATCCTCACGCCCATTACCATCGGGGTAATAACCCTTACGCTCGGCAATCTGATCAAAACCAAAACTACGATACAGCTGTTGCGCCCCCCTATTAGAAGCACGCACCTCCAGCAACATCATATCCACATTGCAGCTACGCACCACACTTAATACATGCTTCAGCATCTTTGCGCCCTGCCCCTGTCCCTGCCTGTCTTGCCGCACACAAAGATTAAGCAGATGACACTCCCCGGCCGCAAGCCCCATCACGGCATAAGAATCAACCTGACCGTTACACTCACCGACCCAACAGGAGTACTTTGACTTCAAACAATCATCAAATATCCCACGCGTCCACGGATGAGGGTAGGCCTCAAGCTCAATACGCATGATTTCATCCAGATCTGAATCCAGCATACAACGAAATAAAGTAGATGACTGAGACACCGTTCCGTAAAACCTAATTCAGCTGTTGTTGTAATAACAACAAATCCTGCCATACCAGCCGTTTTTGAGAGGGTTTATGCAGCAAATAATTCGGATGATAACTCACGACAACTGAAAAGGCCTGTTTCCCCAACGTCAACTTATGCACCTTACTTCTTAACTGACTCATCTCAGCCGCGCTATTCAGTACCGATTGTGCTGCCACACGCCCCAATAACAAAATCACCTTTGGATTCAGTAGTTCAATTTGCCTCTCCAGATAAGGACGACAACAATCGATCATCTCATTATCCAGATCATGCCCGGCACCAGGGCTGCATTTCACAATATTAGTTAGATAAACCGCATCCCGATTCCAGCCCATACTAAACAGAATTTCATTAAGTAAGGAACCCACCTCACCAGCAAAGGGATAACCCTGCTGCTCTTCCTCTTGATTAGGTGCCTCACCAATAATCAAACAATCCGCCTGTTGCGCCCCGCTACCCACCAGAGCACGTTGACGAAGACCACCCAGGCTACAACGGCGACATTGATCAACACCCGCCGCCAATTGTTCCCAGTCCGCCAGATCTGGAATAGTCGATTCATCACCAACATCATTTATATCAGGGGATAGAGGCGTATCAACCAGAACCGGCGGATGCCTGAGTTCCCAGGTCTGTATACCCATTTTTTCTAAATAATAGGATCGCATTAATTCAAGAGACATGGCGTGTCTCTGATCTCACAACAAAGCAGATCCGCTCAAACATCCACATATTGCTGTGGATGCTCCCGCTGCTGCGCCTGATGAATCTTATTCAAGGCATTGATATAAGCCTTAACCGATGCAATCACAATATCCGTATCCGAACCTTGCCCATTCACAATCTGCTCATCCTTCTCCAAACGTACAGTCACCTCACCCTGAGCATCCGTACCACTGGTGATATTATTAACCGAGTACAACTGTAAATTGACCCCACTTTTCACAATAGACTCAATAGCACAAAAACTAGCATCCACCGGCCCGCCACCCGAGGCACTCGCCTGGTACTCTTTGCCATCAATAAGCAGGGTTAATTCAGCGTGTGGTTTTTCCCCTGTCTCGGAACACACCTTCAGGGATATTAAACGATAAACATCATCGGCAAGACTGGTCTCCGATACCAACGCCTGTAGATCTTCATCAAAGATCTCATGTTTTTTATCAGCTAGATCTTTAAAGCTGGAAAAAGCCTCATTCAAGGCATCTTCCGATTCAAACTCTACGCCCAATTCCAGCAAACGTGTACGGAAGGCATTTCTACCCGAGTGCTTACCCAGGACAATGCGATTAGCACTCCAACCAACATCCTCGGCACGCATAATCTCATAGGTTTCCCTGTTCTTAAGCACACCATCCTGATGGATACCAGATTCATGGGCAAAGGCATTGGCACCCACGATGGCCTTATTCGGCTGCACCGCAAAACCAGTGATCCCGGCCACCAGTCTTGAGGTTGATACAATCTCAGTTGCATCCAGATTGACGATGCAGGGAAAGACATCCTGACGTGTCTTTACTGCCATCACAATTTCTTCCAGGGCGGCATTACCTGCACGTTCACCCAGACCATTAATCGTACATTCCACCTGTCGCGCACCCTGCATCACCGCTGACAGGGAATTCGCTACCGCAAGCCCCAGGTCATTATGACAATGCACAGAAAAAACCGCCTTATCCGCATTAGGAATACGCTCAATCAAGTTAGCCATTAACTGACCAAACTGATGAGGCACGTTATAACCAACCGTATCCGGGATATTAATGGTACGCGCCCCGGCATCAATAACCGCCTCAATGATCCGACACAGGAAATCAATCTCGGAACGCCCAGCATCCTCCGGTGAGAATTCAACATCATCAGTGTAACGAAGTGCGCGCTTGACTGCCTTCACTGCCTGTTCCAGCACCTGATCCGGTTGCATGCGTAATTTCATCTGCATGTGAATAGGAGAGGTCGCAATAAAGGTATGAATACGCGATCTTGCTGCTGGTTTCAGCGCCTCACCGGCACCATCAATATCACGATCAAGTGCGCGCGCCAAACCACAAACCGTACTGTTTTTTATCGCCTGAGCAACCGCCTGCACAGACTCAAAATCACCCGTGCTGGCAACCGGAAAACCGGCCTCAATAATATCCACGTGCATCTTTTCCAGTGATTTTGCAATCCTGACCTTTTCATCACGCGTCATTGAGGCGCCAGGGCTTTGCTCGCCATCACGCAAGGTTGTATCAAAAATAATGAGGGTATCTTTTTCACTCATAGCTCAGCACCATTCGTTAACTACAATTATTCTTCCAGACGTTCCTTTCTTTTCCGTCGCAACAGACTCAGAGTATAAACAGGGCCTGACAGAATATAAATCAGAAACACTATAAACAGCACCTTGGGCGGATCAATTGAGGTAAATACAAATAAGGGAATCACCAGCAGGATCTTCATAAAGGACACCCTGTTCTTGAAATCAACATCCTTGAAACTATAATAACGAAAATTACTGACCATCAATATGCCGACCAGTGTCGTCAATATCAATACCGGCAACTGAAGCGTCTGACCTTTAATACCAAGATCGCTACACATCCAGACCAGACCTGCCAGCACCGCGGCGGCAGCCGGGCTCGGTAGCCCCTGAAAAAAACGCTTATCAACAACAGCGACCTGGGTATTAAAACGCGCCAGCCTCAGTGCTGCGCCCGCAGTATAGATGAATGCAGCCAACCAACCCATCTTGCCCCAAATCCAGCCATCACCCAGCATGTCACGCAGAGCCCATTCATAAATCACCAGAGAAGGTGCCAGACCAAAACAGACCATATCGGAAAGACTATCGTATTGCACACCAAATTCACTTTCGGTATTGGTTAAACGAGCAACACGCCCATCCAGACCATCCATGATCATAGCAATAAATATGGCAACAGCAGCATTCTCAAAGTTGCCCGACATAGCAGAAACAATGGCATAAAACCCGGAAAATAATCCCGCAGTCGTAAACAGATTAGGGAGCAGATAAATACCCTTACGCCGTTTACCTGTGTTTTTTTCTACTGTCATATAAAGAAAAACCCTGAGCTGTGGTGCGCAGTGCGCACCCTACCAAAACAAACATCATGTATCCCGGTAGGGTGCGTACCACGCACCATTAAGCTTAATTCTTACTCTTATCCACCAATGCGTTTTCGGTAATCCACGGCATCATGGAACGTAACTTGCCACCAACCACTTCAATCGGATGCGCTGCATTATTGCGACGACAGGCCGTCATCTCAGGATAATTACTCATACCCTCAAGAATAAACTTCTTGGCATATTCACCATTCTGGATATTTTTCAATGCTTCCTTCATTGCCTGGCGACTCTCATCATTAATCACCTTGGGTCCGGTCACGTATTCACCATACTCAGCATTATTGGAGATCGAGTAATTCATATTGGCGATACCACCCTCGTACATCAGATCGACAATGAGCTTAAGCTCATGCAGGCACTCAAAGTAAGCCATTTCTGGTGCATAACCAGCTTCAACCAGGGTCTCAAAACCGGCCTTGACCAGTTCAACAGCACCACCACATAAGACAGCCTGCTCACCAAATAAATCCGTTTCGGTTTCATCCTTAAAGCTGGTCTCAATAATGCCGGTACGACCACCGCCCACACCTGATGCATAAGACAGTGCAATATCCCTGGCCTTGCCCGAAGCATCCTGATAGATGGCGATAAGATCAGGAATACCGCCACCACGAACAAACTCGGAACGGACGGTATGGCCCGGAGCCTTCGGTGCAATCATAATGACATCCAGATCAGCACGCGGCACAACCTGATTGTAGTGAATAGCAAACCCGTGGGCAAAAGCCAGCACCGCACCCTTTTTCAAATTGGGCTCAATCTCATTCTTATATAACTGCGACTGAAATTCATCCGGGGTCAGGATCATCACCAGATCAGCATCCTTCACGGCATCAACGGTGTTTTTCACAACAAGACCTGCCGCCTTAACCTTGGCAGCGGTAGCAGACCCCTCACGTAGACCCACCGTCACATCAACACCCGAGTCTTTCAGATTATTCGCATGGGCATGCCCCTGAGAACCATAGCCGATAATAGACACCTTCATGCCTTTGATAATAGAAAGATCGGTGTCTTTGTCGTAATAAATATTCATTGCCTACTGCACTCCAAAATCAAAAAAAATAAAAAATTGTTATTCCATTGTTCCCACACTCAAGGCACGAACACCGCTGGCAATCCCCGATATACCGGAACGCACGGTTTCCAGAATAAGATCGTCGCCAACCGCATCAATAAAGGCATCCAGCTTCTCGCCCTTGCCCGTTAGCTCAATAATATAGGTGGTCTCGGTAACATCAATAATGCGGCCACGAAAAATATCGCATAAACGATGCAATTCCTCACGACCTGCGCCCACAGCGCGAATCTTGATTAATAATAACTCACGTTCGATATGAGGCCCTTCTGTCATATCTGACAGACGAACCACATCCACCAGCTTATTCAACTGTTTAATAATCTGTTCAATAATCCCATCCGTACCACTGGTGACAATAGTCATACGCGACAAGGATGGATCTTCGGTCGGTGCAACCGTCAGGGATTGAATATTATACCCCCGCGCTGAAAACAAACCTGATACACGAGACAGGGCTCCTGCCTCATTCTCCATTAAAATAGAAATAATATGCCGCATTCAATCATCAACCTGTGTTAGGGAAACCTAGATAAGAATCATCTCATTCTGACCAGCACCGGCTGGAATCATAGGATATACATTTTCCGTGCTGTCGGTCAGGAAATTCATGAAAACGGTACGATCCTTGATAGCCATCGCCTCTTGCAATGCTGACTCAACATCACCTGGTTTCTCAATCTTCATACCGATATGTCCATAACTCTCAGCCAGTTTCACAAAATCTGGCAAGGATTCCATATAAGACATCGCATAACGCCCCTGATAGAAGAATTCCTGCCACTGTCTAACCATACCCAGGAAGCCATTATTCAAAGTAATAATCTTGATCGGCAGATTATACTGCAAACAGGTTGAAAGTTCCTGTATACACATCTGTATACTGCCCTCTCCGGTGATACAAGCGACCGTGGCATCAGGGTGCGCTAATTGCACTCCCATCGCGGCTGGCAGACCAAAACCCATAGTTCCCAAACCACCCGAGTTAATCCAGCGCCTTGGCTTATCAAACGGGTAATATTGTGCTGCCCACATCTGATGTTGCCCCACATCGGATGTCACATAGGCATCGCCGTTGGTTACCCGGTGCAGGGTTTCAATCACAGCCTGAGGTTTGATCAAATCACTGGACTTATCAAATTTCAGGCAATCCTTGGAACGCCATTCATCAATCTGCTGCCACCATTCAGCCAGCGCATCGGCATCCGGCTTTCTTTCGCTGGCATTAATACATTCCAGCATCTCACCCAGTACATTACTCACACAACCGACAATCGGTACATCCACCCGCACATTTTTGGAAATACTGGCAGGATCCACATCAACATGAATAATCTTTGCTGTCGGGCAAAACTTCTCGATATTACCGGTCACACGATCATCAAAACGTGCACCAATCGCAATCAGCACATCACAATGATGCATTCCCATATTAGCCTCGTAGGTTCCATGCATACCCAGCATACCAACAAACTGTTTGTCGGATGCCGGATAGGCGCCCAGCCCCATCAAGGTATTGGTAATCGGGAACCCCAGCATACGGGTCATCTTGACCAGTTCGTCACAAGCATCACCCAGGATGATACCGCCACCGGTATATAACATTGGACGTCTGGCACCCAGCATCAACGCAACGGCCTTACGAATCTGATCGCTATCGACCTCCTGTACAGGATTGTAGGATCGAATCTCTATTTTCTCAGGATAATAGTATTCAGCACGCTCAGCGGTAATATCCTTCGGAATATCCACTACCACCGGCCCTGGTCGCCCGGTACTGGCAATATAAAAGGCCTTACGAATAGTGCTGGCGATATCCTTCACATCCTTGATCAGGAAGTTATGTTTGACACAGGGGCGTGTAATACCCACCGCATCAACTTCCTGAAAGGCATCATTACCAATTAGCTGAGTCGGCACCTGTCCGGTAAAGACCACCATCGGGATCGAATCCATATAAGCGGTAGCAATCCCGGTAACGGCATTGGTGGCACCTGGCCCGGATGTCACCAGCGCCACACCCACCTTGCCAGTCGCTCGAGCATAGCCATCAGCGGCATGTGTTGCAGCCTGTTCATGGCGCACCAGAATATGTTTGACATCATCTTGCTGATACAAGGCATCATAGATGTGCAATACCGCACCTCCAGGATAACCAAATACATATTCTATTCCTTCATCTTTCAGACAATGGACAAAGATATCAGCACCTGTTAATTCCACTACAAGATTCTCCTAAATTCAGATAAATACGCTCAATCTAGTATTTTGCCACCGAAGGTCAATGGATTCCACAAAAAAACCAATAAAAACCCACCTAAATCACAGGTAAATGATCTTTTTAACCACAAAACACGATGCTATGGACTGTAATTATGATTCAGTTATGAGAGAATTCACAACTATGTCAACACAATATAAACATACATTCATACCTTTGCTGGGTTGCTTGCTGTTACTGCTTCTATCACCGGCTCAAGCCACTATATACAAGTGGGTCGATAATGAGGGCACCACTCAATACACCCAAGCCCCCCCTATCGGCAGGGCAAGCACTATAGTCCCACGCCCGGTACCCTCTGATATCAGCTCTGAAGAGGCGCGCACATCACTACTCAAGGCCCAGCAAAAACTGAAAGAATGGAGTCAACAGCGCAAGGAAAAGAAACTACAACAGAAAATTGATATTGTTAAGCAGGAGCAATTAATCCAGCAATGCAGACAAGCACGTATTGATCTGGCCAATCTCGGCAATGCTGCACGACAACGTTTTCGTACCGCCGAAGGTGAATATGTCCGCCTGTCCGAAGAGCAACGCCGTCGACTCAGGCAACAACTGCGTGACAAGATTGAGAAAAACTGTTCTGATTTATAACCCCTGCAATCATTTTCATACTACTTACCCATAAGGTCAGCCCTACCATGCGCGTTTCCCAATTCCCGATTTCCACCCAGAAAGAAATCCCAGCCGATGCAGAGATCATTAGTCACAAACTCATGCTGAGAGCGGGCATGGTTCGCAAGCTGGCAGCCGGCATCTATAATTGGAAACCCCTGGGACTCAGGGTATTACGCAAGGTTGAGGCGATTGTACGCGAAGAAATGGAACAAGCGGGTGCACTGGAAATATTGATGCCGGCAATACAACCCGCAGAATTATGGCAACAATCCGGACGCTGGGATCAATATGGCCCTGAACTCCTGCGTTTCCATGATCGCCATAATCGGGAATTCTGCCTCGGTCCCACCCATGAAGAAATAATCACCCATCTGGCTGCCGATGAGATCCGTAGCTATAAACAGTTACCTATCAATTATTACCAGATACAAACCAAATTTCGTGATGAGGTCAGACCACGCTTCGGCATTATGCGTTCACGCGAGTTTCTGATGAAGGATGCCTATTCCTTCCACCTGAACAAAGAATCTCTGGATGAGACCTATCAGGTCATGTATGAGACCTACCAACGTATATTCACCCGTTTAGGGCTGAACTTTCGTGCCGTACAAGCCGATGCCGGATCCATTGGTGGCAATATGTCCCATGAATTTCATGTGTTGGCAGACGCTGGAGAAGATGCTATCGCATTCTCTGACAGCAGTGATTATGCCGCCAATGTCGAACTTGCCGAGGCCATTATTGCACCGGATAGTACCCGTGCGCAGGCAGGGGCATCCATAGCAACCATCGACACACCGAAACAACATAGCATTGATGAAGTCGCTGCATTCCTCAAGATCGAAAGTAAACAGTGTATAAAAACATTGATTGTTGAAGGTGAAGACGATCAACTTATTGCCCTGATATTACGTGGTGACCATGAACTGAATACCATCAAGGCTGAAAAGATCCCACAGATTACCACTCCACTGACATTTGCCAGTGAAGAACGTATACACGATATCATCGGCTGCAAGCCAGGCTCATTGGGCCCTGTCGGTCTACAAATCCCGATCATTGCAGATCGATCCACACTGCTTATGTCTGATTTCGTCTGTGGTGCCAATGAAAATGGAAAACATTTACAAAACGTCAACTGGGAACGCGACCTACCACTGGTTGATGATGCCGACCTGAGAAATGTAATAGCAGGAGACCCCAGCCCGGATGGTCAAGGCACACTATCCATCGCCCGCGGTATTGAGGTCGGTCATATCTTCCAGCTCGGTGACAAATACAGCAAGGCAATGAATGCCTCGGTACAAGATGAACAAGGCAAGGATAGCATCCTGCAGATGGGCTGTTACGGGATTGGGGTATCACGTTTAGTCGCTGCTGCTATCGAACAGAATAACGATGACAACGGCATCTGCTGGCCGGCATCCATCACCCCTTTTCAGGTCTGCCTGTTACCCATGAATATGAAGAAGTCCCAACGTGTACGCGATGCAGCAGAGTCTCTGTATAAAGAACTACAAGAAGCCGGTGTTGAAATATTATTCGATGATCGTGAGGTACGGCCTGGTGTTATGTTTGCCGATATGGAACTGATTGGCATTCCGCACCGAATCGTGATCGGAGAAAAAAATCTGGATCAGGGCCTGATTGAATACAAGGCGCGTAACGGAGAAAACCAGACTATTGCGCTCAGTGAGATTGTTTCGTTTTTGCAATCAACTCGGTGAAATATTGTAATATTCTCGATACCATTCAACAAAGGCCTTGACCCCATCTTCCACACTGGTATTCGGTTTATAATCGACATCTTCTACCAGGTCAGTCACATCCGCATAGGTATCTGGCACATCACCCGGTTGCAGGGGCAACATATTCATTTTCGCCTTTACCCCCAAGGATTCCTCCAGCAGCTCAATATAACGCATCAACTCAACAATCTGGTTGTTGCCGATATTATAAACCCGATAGGGTGAACGACTACTAGCAGGATCAGGTTGATCACTATCCCACTGTGGATTACCCTGTGGTATACGGTCAATCACCCGCACCACACCTTCTACGATATCATCAATATAGGTAAAGTCTCTCCGATGTTTACCGTAATTAAAGACATCAATCGATTCACCCTTCATAATCTTGTTGGTAAATTTAAACAATGCCATATCAGGTCGCATCCAGGGACCATAAACGGTAAAAAAACGTAGCCCGGTTACAGGCACATCAAATAAATGGGCATAGGTATGCGCCATTAATTCATTCGATTTCTTACTTGCAGCATACAAACTGACCGGGTGATCAACATTATCATGTACAGAAAATGGCATTTTGGTATTCGCACCATAAACCGAACTACTGGAGGCGAATACAAAGTGCTTTACCTTATTATGACGACAGCCTTCCAACAGATTAACAAAACCAACCACATTGGTATCAACATAGGCATGTGGGTTCTCAATTGAATAGCGCACACCTGCCTGTGCCGCTAAATTAACCACCACATCCGGCTGATGTTCTTCAAACAGGTTCGCTATTAATTCACGATCTGCAATATCACCTCTTATATCGGTATAAGCAGGGTGCTCCTGGGTACGCTTAAGGCGAGATAATTTCAGATTAACATCATAATAATCATTCAGATTATCAATACCAATCACTTCATCGCCGCGATCCAGTAAACGAATCGCCAATGCAGAACCAATAAAACCCGCAGAACCTGTAAGCAATATCTTCATAACGTGTACTTTTATTCGTCCTCACCAATATCCGGCATCTTGCCTGTTGCCGTCATATATTCCGATTTTAATGCCTCAACCTTCTGTTGTAGCTCACCAATAGTGGTATCCTTAATATCAATCATGGACTTCAGACTTTCCATTTTCTTCGATAACGACTCATTCTTGTACTGCAATTCAGAATCATCACCCGCCTCATTATTTGCCAGCAATATTGCCGATAAATTATTACGCAACCGCTCCATCTCACTACGTAACATCGTATTCTCATCTTCCAACACCATAATGCAACCACTCAGCTCTTTATTAGCACGTTGGATATGTCCAATTAAATCTTCCAGCTCTTCTGCTTTGGATGCTTCAAGAGCAAGATCATCCAACAACCCCTTTAACTTACTAATCGTCTCCTGCTGATTTGATACCATGGATTCCATACCACCGATATCTTCCATCACCTCATCATTAGACTTAACTTCCCCTGCCACAGCAACATCTTGCTGCGACCCCGTATCCTGACGCAGACGTTCATTTTCTTCCTCCAGAACCTCAACACAACGGCCTAATTCAATGGCCTGTTTCTCAGCCTGTTCCAGATGTCCCATAAGCTCTTTCATTTCATCCGACAAACCATCTTCCGAGCCCGCTGCTACCGCCAATTTCTCGCGTAGAGCACGCATCACATTCAGTTGATTATCAATAACTGATTTAAAATACTCCAGCTGATCTTCATAGTTTTCCGAACCATCCACTTTTTCCTCATCATCCTTCACGACCGTATTATCCGGTCCTATATCAGATAACTTATTAAAATGAGTAAGCAATAAACGAATCCCTTCCATCAATTTTTCATGGTGAGTATCAGAATCAGACAACCAGTCCTGAGCCGACAATTCCAGTTTGATAAATTCCTGACGTACTTCCAGCAAGGCACGACTATCCATTACATCACCCACCTGACTCTCCGGTAAGCCAGTCATCGTATCCTGCAATTGCTTCAATTCTGAACGCAAACAGTCTTCATAGGATGAATCCAGGGAATCCTTAGGTGTGCTCAGAGATGCCTTTTGTTTTTCAATAATAACCTGTGGTTTTTTATTTTTTTCTTTTTTAAACTTAAACCAAAGAATAATACAACCCGCGAACAAAACCACTAGCAGTTCCAAGGCCAACAAAATACTAATGATATCTAATTGAATCACCATCAATTCATCCTAATTCATCGTCTTCGTCTTCATCTTCGTCTTTATTCTTATCGTCCTCTGCCTGTTTTTTGTTCTTACGTGAACGCCACCACAGGAAGCCCCCAATAAATATTCCGACCACTACATTGGCACCAACAAAGATCATTACGATCAAACCAATATCAATCGCCTTTTTTTCAACCTTATCAGCCACCGGCTCTTCAACCTTAGCCTTAGGTTCGGCTTTAGGCTTAGGTTCGGGCTTAGGTTCGGCCTTGGGCTTGATTTTTGCTACAGGTTCAACAGCAGTCTTATCTTTCGATGGTGCCAATACATTTAAATAAAAAGTTTTTTCACGTTGAAAAGTGGCCGCCTTGGCAACGACTTTAATCTTATGTCTGCCCTCATGGTCAAGCAGTAATTGACCTTGATAACGACCATCGGGTGAATCAGAACGATCAACGCTATCCCATAATTTAATACGATTACTATCCCCTGTGGGTGAAATTACCTCGGCAATAAATTCCGTACCCTGTAACAATGCATCCACCGTAATCACCTTGCCATCTTTAAGCATCCATGCCGAAAGGTCCATCTCTGCACCTAGAGGAATTTCATTTTTCTTAAGATTCGCCTCCAATCCCAGATTAGTGACCACATAGGCCTTGTCATTAATTGAGGAGGATAATATTTTCCAGTCACCTGCCATCGGCTTCTGAATAGTAATCATGTCAAATCGAGGCGATTCAGACCAACGACCCATACGACCAATATTATTGGCTGTTAATTTCTTTCCATTAGGCAGCTCCAGTACAACACTATGCTCGGGACGTCTGCGACTAGCCACAATAGTCACCTCTTCAACAGCAGCATCGACCACAAAGCGCCCGCCTTCCATAGGTAGCATATCCGGCTGTTTGACATTCTCAAAGATCGAACCAAAGACATCATGCAGATCATCAACACCGGCAGCACTATGAAAGACACCGCCACTCTTTTCTGCAATCGCCCGCATCAGCTTTGCATCAGCCTGCCGGGTAAAGGCTATACTAAAGACTTCAACCCCATCCTGCTTCAGACCACTCGCCAGATTATTCATAATATCACGGGTATAACGGCGATCTTTGTCGGCATCACCCACATCCATGCGACCATCAGACATCAAGATCAAAATACGGCGACGACCTTTCTCACTAGCATTCAGTAACATCTTGCGACCAGATACCAGCGCCGCATGCAGATTGGTATAGGCACCCTTTGCCGAGATCTTATCGACCCCCTCAAATAGAATATCCTGATTATATTGACCATAGGCCTGCCGCACATGTACCACAGGATAGGCTTCATCACTAAAACTAATCACACCGGCTCGATCATCTTTACCCAGCAATGATAAAAATAATTTCGCGGCAGGTACTCGCAAACGATCTGGATCAGTGTCTTGCATACTCCCTGAGCTATCCAGCACCAATACAGCATCAATCCCGTCGGTTTGCGCCTGTAACAATGATGGAAGTAGATTCAACAGCAACAATAAACATATCTTTCTGATCAAGGTCATCATAT
Organism: Gammaproteobacteria bacterium; assembly: GCA_013151035.1. NCBI lineage: Bacteria > Pseudomonadati > Pseudomonadota > Gammaproteobacteria > Gammaproteobacteria bacterium. Next base: position 51,944 of record JAADJB010000014.1, on the reverse strand, counting down.
TACCCATTTATATCTATGTATGAATTCATAAGCTTACTATACATACCTAACGGATAATATTGCAAACATTTCGCAACATACTGGAATAAAAACCATTTTAAGGGGCTGCCTGCAACAAGGTTTGTGTATAAGGATGTTGCGGGTGTTGCAGGATATCGCCAGAAAGTCCTTGCTCTACAATGCGCCCCTGATACATAACAGCAATATAATCAGCAAGATAGCTAACCACTGACAAATCATGGCTAATAAACAGATAGGACAATCCCAAATCTTGTTGCAGGGTCTTAAATAGATTAAGAATCTGTGCCTGTACCGATACATCCAGCGCACTGGTTGGTTCATCGCAAATCAACAGGCGTGGATTAACCGCAATCGCCCGGGCAATACTGATTCGTTGTCGTTGTCCCCCGGAAAATTCATGGGGATAACGTTGACCACAGTCTGGTGCTAAACCGACTTGCTCAAGTAATTGACTCACCCGTCTTCTGCGTGCATTAACATCGCGCTCAATTCCCTGCACCAACATCCCTTCCTCAATACACTCCATGACATTCATTCTCGGATTCAATGATGCAAACGGGTCCTGAAATACCATCTGTAATTCCGTCAGATGAGAACGTCCGTCACCTTGTTGCAGATCATGTCCGGCATAAAAGACCGAACCTGCTGTTGCCTGATACAACTGCAGGATAGCCTTGCCTACCGTGGTCTTGCCACAACCGGACTCACCAACCAGAGCCAGGGTCTGCCCGGCGGCTATATTAAAACTGACACCATCTACCGCACGCACATAATCTTTCACCCGATTAAACAAGCCTTTCCTAAGTGGAAAATGAACCTTCAGGTCAACAACCTTGAGTAAGGCCGGTTGTGCCGAAAAACCGGTTCCAACAGTTACCTCCGTGTCCTTGACCGGTATCGATTCTATCTCTTCAGCGTGCCGATGACAGCGCACCATTGCCGAATCCTGCCACAGAGGAATCTGGTCATGGCATATGGGTAACGCATGGGGACATCGATTAACAAAACGACAACCAGAAAACACCTGATCCAATTCAGGAACGAGTCCACTAATAACCGCTAACGGGCTACCTTTTTTCTTTAACGAGGGCAATGACTCAAACAGCATCTGGCTATAAGGGTGACGAGGTTGCTGGAAAAACAGCTGACAGTCCGCCTGTTCCACTATTTGACCGGCATACATCACTGCCACCCGGTCTGCCACTTGAACGACAACCCCAAGGTCGTGTGTAATCAACAAGATGGCCATACCTGTCTGTTGTTGCAGTTCCTTGAGTAAGCTCAAGACTTGCGCCTGTATCGTGACATCCAGCGCCGTTGTCGGTTCATCAGCAATCAATAACTCAGGATCACCCACCAATGCCATGGCAATCATTGCGCGTTGCTTCATACCACCTGATAACTGATGTGGATAGCTATCATAGGTGCGTTCACTATCACTAATACCCACCTTGATTAACAACGCCTGCACCCGCTCACGTACAGCCTGCCCACTAAGATCCGAATGAATTCGTACACTCTCGGCAATCTGCTGACCAATGGTCTGCACCGGGTTCAGCGAGGTCATTGGCTCCTGAAAGATCATGGCAATCCGGGCACCACGCAGACGACGCATATCGCTCTCTGACAGAGACAGGATATCCAGCCCGCCCAAACTGATCTTACCCTGTGTAATCTGACCAACCGGTGTCGGCAAGAGTCGCATCAGCGATAATGCAGTCATGGACTTGCCACAACCGGATTCCCCAAGGATAGCCAGGGTCTCACCCCGGTGAATCTCAAGATCAATACCATCCACCACACGCAAGCGTTTATCCTCAAGCAACAGACTCGTATGCAGATCCTGCACCTGCAATAGCAAGGATGTATTAGTCATCGATCACCCCCGGACATCATAGTGCGAGGATCAAATGCATCACGCACCACATCGGCAAACAGATTAGCCGACAACACCAGCACAAACATCGAGATAAAGGCGGCCATCAACGACCACCAGACCACCGGCTCCCGCGCCATCTCCAGACGCGCACTATTAATCATATTGCCCCAACTAAAGGTAGTAGGATCAACCCCGATCCCGATGTAGGAAAGCACCGCCTCCGCCAACACCAGACCACTAAAATCAAGCACCACAGTGATCAGGATAATATGCATCACATTGGGCAGGATATGACGCAGGATAATACGCACATGAGAGACACCAAAACAGCGTGCTGCCTGGATATACTCCATCTCACGTAGCTTCAACACCTCTCCGCGTAACATACGACATAGTCCCGTCCAACTGGTAATCCCCAATATCAGACACAAAAACAATAGACGCATATCGGCACGTTCTGCCATGGTCTCAAAGGCCTCGGGATTTTTATCCATATAGATCTGTAGCATCAATACCGATGCCGCAATTAACAATACCCCTGGAACAGAATTCAGGGTGGTATACAAATACTGTATCAAATCATCAATCCAGCCGCGAAAGTAACCCGCCATGGCACCCAGAATTATCGCAAAGGGCAGCATTACCAGAGTCGTCAGGGTACCAATCACCAGACCTGTGCGCACACTCTTGATGGTTTGATACAACACGTCCTGACCGACCTTGTCGGTACCCAGGATATGATACAGTGATGAGAGATCTGTAATCATAAACAACAACATAAAAAACACCAGCAATGCCAGTGCCAGTGAACGCCAGGGATACAGGCCTTTGCCCCGGATCATCATAGACAAGACTCCAGTCAAAGAGTTTGAGCCTCTAGCACTCATCCAGCTCGCCAATAACAGGATAAAGGCAGCACTAAACACGACACCTTTCACTAACAATAATCCCAGCCGGGTCTTCAGATCCGCACCTCGATCCTGTGCCGGATCATCCAGGTGCGCACCACCATATTTCAAGCGGGGATAGATACGTTGTTGCACACCCGCTACTAATAGAGTTTCCCGCACATAAGCATGGGTCGCAAAGGGCGCAGAATAAGTGCGCTCCTGCGCATTACGCAGCGAGGTTAATATAACATCCAGTACACTCAACACCTCCACTGAATAATGCACCTCACGACTATGCTCGGCAGCAGCTAAAGATGTCCTGAAATGCATGGAGTCAAGCACTGCAACCAATAAATAGGTGAGCAAGACAAGCAGCGATACAGCACCAATAGGTCGCCGTAATATCTGTTGCCAACGCTGGCGCAAGGGAGGCGTATGCCACACATGGAAAACATAAATTGACAAAAAAACCAATAAAACACCCAACAGGATATCAGTCCATAGAAATACCGGGGTAATCATGATAAACGAATCCTGGGGTCGGCAATGGTATATGAAATATCAGTTAGCAATAAGCCAAAGATATAAAGCACGGAGCCAAGAAAGACCATTGCCCTGACAATGGCAAAATCCTGGCTACTAATGGCATCAATGGTATAACTACCTAACCCTGGAATACCAAAAAATGATTCTGTAATAAGACTTCCCATAAATAACAACGGCAAAACAGCAACAACACCTGTCAGGATTGGGATCAGTGCATTACGCAGGACATGACGGAATAGCACCCGAATTTCGGAGACTCCCTTAGCGCGTGCCGTGCGCACATAATCCTTGTTAATCTCCTCCAGAAACAGTGTTCGATACCACCGTGTACTCCCGCCAATACCGCTAACCACGCCGATAATCACCGGTAACACAAGAAAACGCATCGCATCCCAGCCGCCTTCATAACCCGAGATCGGCACCAGCTTAAACAACTTACCGATCATAAACTGGCCAAACATAATATAAAAAAGACCCGAAATCGACATCAGGATTACGCATAGAATAACGGCACCAAGATCCAGATAAGTCCCTCGGAAAAAACTGATCAACAAGGCAAAGGTCACATTAACCAACAGACCAACCAGTAATACCGGGATGGCTATGGCAAGACTGGGCCACATCCGTTGCTTGATATCACTGCCAATATCCCTGCCCGCATCCGAACGCCCGAAATGTCCACTAAACAGGCGCATGGATTTTTGAAAGAATATGGTATCGGTCAACTGCTCAAGTCCGACCGAACGCTCATTGTAAAAGAGCGGTTTATTATAACCTCGTTCTTCCTTCCAGCTAACAATCAACTCCGGGCTAACTCGCTTCATACCGAGATGCATACGCGCCATATCATCCGGTGTGTTCACCACAAAAAACAAGGCAAAGGTCAGGATATTAATCCCTAACAGGATCGGTACGGCATACAGGATACGACGCAAGATATAAGCGGTCATTTCATCCCCTTGCTGACAGACATCTGTTCACGTCTACGATAAAGAACCACGGCAGGCAGGACCAATAAAATAAGCAGTAATAACATCAACAACAGTGGCCAAATCACCGGTTTATTCCACTGCTGCCGCATCTGCGTCCTGAGGTCTGAATCAATTTTTTTATACTTCAGGGTATTATTCGCCATCAAGTTTGTTTTGGCATTACCATACCAGGCATGATGCAGACTGAACTGACGCGGGTTAACGCCCCATATCCACGGTGCATCCCGTTGTACAATAGAGATCATCTGATCAATGATCTGTTGCCGTTTGGTGCTATTGTCCATCGTCTTCATCTGCAAAAACAAGCGGTCAAACGCCGGGTTACGATAATTGGCTGCATTCTCACCATTCATAGCCACCTTGGCATTCTCGCCATAAAGCAGAAACAGAAAGTTTTCAGGGTCCGGGTAATCGGCATTCCAGCCCCACTGAAAGATCTGCGCAGTCCCTTTACGCATCTTCTCCTGGAAGCGATTATAATCGGTGTTACGAATAATCAGCTGGATGTCGATACTGGAAAATTGTTTACGCAACCAGTCCATACGTGCCCGATCATCCACTCCACCACCCGTGCTATCCAGATACAATAACAGCGGTTTACCTGTCATCTCATTCCTGCCCTGTGGATAACCCGCCTCAACCATAAGACGTTTTGCCTGCACAATCGATTTACGCTCAGCCTGCCCTTGCCGCCAATCATAAACATAGGGATTCATACCCTCCTCACCCTGTCGAAAACCAAAGATACCCGGAGGGATCGGTCCCTGTGCCGAAATACCACGACCATTCATAAAGATAGAAATATATTCCTCATAATTAATGGCTATGGAGATCGCCTGACGTAGTTTACGTGCCTTATCACTATCGCCACCCACAATCGAATCCAGCATATTAAAACCCATGTAATAGATTGAACTTGCCACTGCTGTCTGCAGGACAATACCTTGCTCCCGCATCTCATCACTCAAGGTCATATTGCCACTACTGGCTAATTGAATTGCCTGGTCAAAACTGTCTGAACTAATCGCCGAGACATCATAATAACCTTGCAGAAACTTACTCCAGTACGGAATATTTTCCTTCTCCAGACTAAAGATCACCTTATCCATAAAGGGCAGGGCCTTGCCTGCATCCTGCAACAGACCAGCAGCAACATCCTCAACCGACCCTTCCTGCGGATAGCTTTCATGTTTGAAATTCGGGTTTTTCTCCAGCACCATCTGACGATTCGGATTATTCACCGTCAACATAAAAGGCCCGGTACCCACCGGATACCAGTCAAAATTAATATTCTTCTCAATCAAACCTTGCTGTGCATAAAAACGATCAGCTTCCCACGGGATCGGGGCGAAAAAAGGCATTGCCAACCAGTATAATAATTGCGGATATTCGCCATACACCTTGATGCGAAAAGTATAACGATCAAGCACCTGAACACCGATCAGATCAATCGTGCGATAATCAAAAAAATCACCGCTAGATGTCTTTGCATGACCCACACGATCTTTCTTAATCTGTGCCGAGGTCTCCTTCAACCCCACAATATAGTCCTGCATTAGCCCCAATACCGGAGAATGCAGACTAACATCAGCCATACGCTTGATCTGATAGACATAATCTTCCGCAATCAACTCCCGGCTGGCGGTTTCCTGAAAATCAGATAATTGACTGATTGATGGCAATACATCCGGCTGGATCGGATGGTATAAAAAACCACCCTGGTTTCGTACAAATGCTGGATGCGGTTGATAATAAACACCCTGTTTTATATGAATATCATAAATAGAATAGGCAATCTCAGCGGCTGTCTCATCCGATCCATCCAGAATATTGTTATCCTGATCCAGATAAACTGGCACTGGCATGGAGCTTGCCGCCAATGGTACCAATTGATAAGGCCTTTTCAGATAATGATATTGCAAGGGCGGCTCATAGATCTGGGCTATAAAGGCATACTCATTTGAACTATAAGAGCGCACCGGATCAAGATGTTTGGGACGTTCACTAAAGGAGGAATACATCACATTATCCGTAGCTTGACGGGTAGGATAGGGGTTATTCCACACCCCGATATCACAGGCAGATAGCTGCAATAGTAATAAAAAACCAGAAATAAAACGCAACAAGACAATTCCCACTTAAATACGGCAGGTCAAGACTTGCATGAAATGGATAAAATATCCACAATAAAAACTTATCGCACCCGAATTAATCGTAGCGTATAATTTTGAGCTTGAATAATTATTATCAAGGTAAAGACTATGGGCTTTTTAGATGGAAAACGGGCACTCATCGTAGGTCTGGCAAGCACTCGTTCAATTGCATGGGGTATTGCACAAGCAATGCGTCGAGAAGGTGCCGAACTCGCCTTTACCTATCAAAATGACAAGCTAGCAGGACGTGTTGAGAAGATGGCTGCCGAATGTGACTCGGATATCGTCATTCCCTGTGATGTCAGTAGTGATGAACAAATCACCAACGTGTTTGAACAACTGGATAATTACTGGGATTCCCTCGATATCATTATTCACTCCGTTGCCTTTGCCCCGCGCGAAATGCTCGAAGGTGAATACCTCGACAACCTGACACGGGAAGGATTCCATACCGCTCACGACATCAGTTCCTACAGCCTCGCTGCTCTAGCCAAGGCTGGACGCAACATGATGCAAGGGCGCAAGGGTTCTATCATCACCCTAAGTTACCTCGGCGCAGAACGTGCCTTGCAAAACTACAATATCATGGGTGTTGCCAAGGCGAGTCTGGAGGCCAATGTGCGCTACCTTGCCTTCAACCTTGGCCCTGAGGATATCCGTGTCAACGCCATCTCAGCAGGTCCAATCCGCACCCTGGCAGCATCGGGTATTAGTAATTTTAGAAAACTACTTGCATACGGTGAAAAGAATTCACCCCTGCGTAGAAATGTCACTATTGATGAGGTCGGTAATACCGCTGCATTCCTCGCCTCCGACCTTTCATCCGGTGTCACCGGTGAGGTTATCTATGTTGATGGCGGTTACCATATTGTAGGGTCCGGACGTATCGAATAAGAGGTATACGGTGCGTGGTACGCACCCTACCGTTTTAGAATATCCTGCTCACCTTCCAGCTTTCCGACCACTACCGCACCACAAGAATCGCTGAACACATTAACACTGGTTCTGCACATATCCAGCACACGATCAACGGCAAGGATGATACCAACCGCCTCGGCAGGCAAACCAATTGAGGTTAGAATAATCGTAATCGCCACCAGACTAGCCGCCGGAATACCGGCAACACCAATGGATGTCAGTAACGCAATCAACACAATAGAAAATTGTTCGGCAAAGCCCAGATCAAGCCCATAGGCCTGAGCCAGAAACAATGCGGCTACACATTCATACAGAGCGGTACCATCCATATTAACCGTTGCCCCCAGCGGCAATACAAAGCTACTGGTGCGATTAGATACTCCAGCACGCTTTTCCACACAATCCATAGTAATCGGTAAGGTTGATGAGGACGATGCGGTAGAAAATGCGGTTAACAATGCCGGTGCCATCGCCTGATAATGTGGTAAGGGATTGACCCTGGCAACAAACAATAGAATCAAAGGTAAGGCAATGGCAAAGTGGACAAATAATGCCCCCAATGTTGTCAGGAAGAACAACAATAAGGGTTTTATCGCAGCCAACCCCGTCACCGCAACCACCTTAGCCACCAGAGCAAACACACCCAGCGGTGCAAAAGACATCACCCACTCGGTGATCTTCATCATTACTGCGAAGATCGCCTCCCAGAATGTCGCCAGAACCCCATGATGTTCCTTTGTCACCCGGGTCATAAAATATCCGAATAACAGGCTAAAAAATATCAGCCCCAACATCTGCCCTTGTGCAGCCGCATCAACAATATTAACCGGCACCATACGCAAAAAGACATCAACTACATCCGCAATACCCCGACCTTCTACCCGGGACACCACCTCGTCTGCCGCCTGATTAAGACCAATCAACTCATGCGCTGGTTCACCATCGACAATACCCGGCTCAATCAGATTAACCATGCTCAAACCAATCAGGATCGCAATTAGACTGGTAGCCGCATAATAGGTCAAGGTCTTGCCACCCAAGCGCCCCAGAGAGCCACCACCCAAACGCGCAACACCACTGATAATAGAAGACATGATCAACGGCACAATCAACATCTTCAAGGCATTCATAAACAAGGTGCCAATAAAATCGTAGACCTGATAAAAACGGAGACCGAACACAGCCGCATCCTTACCACTCAAGCTCCCCGCAACCACAGCAAGAACCAGAGCAATAATAATCTGCCAATGAAGTTTAAGTTTTAACATCGCCACCAATACACCAAGCTAACTCAAGAGACATGGGTTGCTCCTTTATATCAGAGACCCTTGCCCGCATGGACGCGGGCATGGAGCCACCAGGGATGGTTTTACGGCGAGTCTCTGATATAAAGGAGCAATCCATGTCTCGTATCCAGAGAACGAGCCTCTTATAATTTACCCAAATTCAAATTAACATCCGCCTTATCACGCAAACCCTTCATAAACGACTCATACTCACTATTCGCATACAACTGCTCAAGCTTCTGACGAAAGCCTTTACGCGCAGGATCATCCAGTGTCAGTGCGTCACCTTCCTCTACATCCAGTAACTGCACCAGGGCATAATCACCCGCAGACAACACCACACCATCAACCAATGCGGCACTATTCTCATCCACCGACATCTGGAATGCAGCTTGAATAATGGCACGATCATAAGTGCTATCCGTACGATTAATCACACTACTCTTTTTCAATTCAAGATCCAGCTCCTGCGCCAATACCGCCAGGGTTTCACCCTCTCTGACACGAGCAAGCAAGGCCTCACCACGAGCACGTAATGCCTTCCCTGCCTTACTATTATGGATAGCCACGCTGATATCTTCACGAACCTGATCAAGCGGTTTAACTGAAGCAGCCTCATGTTGAAGCACCCGCAGCACAACAACATGATCAGGCGACAACTCAACCACCTCACTATTATTAGACAGATCCAGCACATCATGACTAAACGCAGCAGTAAGAACTTCTGGATTCCCGCTAATACCCTGACCATCACCCTGTCGAGTAATCCAGTCGGTATTAATGACTGTCAAACCCAGTGCCTCTGCCGCCACCTCCAGGTTGTCAGGTGACTCATAACTCAGATTTGCCAGCAGGTCTGATTGATCAACAAATAATTTTCCAGCCTTATCCGTACGATAATTCCTGATAATCTCGTCACGCACCTCAGCCAGTGGCTTGACCTTTTCTTCCTGAATAGCAGTCAATTGAATAATATGGAAACCAAAGGTCGTCTGCACCAGATCGCTCACATCCCCTTCTTTCAGGGAAAACACCACATCATCGAATGATGCTTCCATCAAGCCTTTTTCAAATAAACCAAGATCTCCGCCTTGCTGGGCAGATCCGGGGTCATCAGAAAACTCTTTTGCTAATACAGCAAAATCCTCACCCTGATTAATCCGCTCAAGAACAGACTGCGCTTTCTTTCTAGCTGAGGCTAACGCCTCATCACCTGCATCAGAGGATACCTGCATTAAAATATGACGTGCCTGTCGTTGTTCCGGCTTAACAAAGGAATCACTTTGTTCCTCATATAAGGTAAGAACCTCATCTTCTCCAGGGATTTCAACCTGTTTTATTAGCTTATTAACATCCAGCTCAATATAGGCCAGCTGCACACGTTCTGGATTCATATAATCCTGCTTATGATCCGTGTAAAAAAGCAATATTTCCTGATCAGAAACATCAATATCCTTATTCACTGCTGCCAGTGGCAACTGTATATACTGCAATGAACGTTGCTGGCTCTGTATCGCCAATAGTTCAGTCACATCACGTTCGGTAATAATGACAGGCAACTCAATAGAACCTCTAATCTGATTTAACAAAATAGAACGTCTCATGTAATACTCAAACTGAGAAGGTGACATCCCCTGTATCGTTAATGAATTACGATAACGTTCAGAAGAGAATACACCGTCTTCCTGAAAATCAGGAATGCGCTGAATATGTACAGCAAGCAACTGATCCCCCACAGAAAAACCCATCTTCATTGCGGCCTGCACAAGAATCTCATCATCAACCAGACGATTAAGCACCTGTGCCTTAAACGCCTTGCTTTCCAACAAAGCAGGGGTCGCTCTTGCACCCATTAGTTGACGCATACGTTGTTTCTGTTGCTGATATGAACGTTGATATTCATATATAGAAATATCAACATCATTCACCTGCGCGGCATAAAAACTGGCATCGTCATCCAGATAAGAGCTAACTCCACCTAAAACAAATATCGCTGAAATCAGACCAACAATAACCCATGCAAACCAGCCTGTGACCCGATCACGAATAACCTGCAACATAACAAATCTCTCTTATTAATTTTTTTGACACGCAAAAATACGCGCTCACGTCAATGAAGCACTCTATTCTACATCTCTACAACAAATTTTGGAATTATATAATGAATGGATCTGATTGATCCGTGCCGGGTCCATAACAATAAGAATAAGAAAAAGGGTATCATCTCTGATACCCCCTCCTCGTCTATATGGCGGAGTGGACGGGACTCGAACCCGCGACCCCCGGCGTGACAGGCCGGTATTCTAACCAGCTGAACTACCACTCCAGATCTTGGTGGGTGCTGAGGGGATCGAACCCCCGACCCACGCCTTGTAAGGGCGTTGCTCTCCCAGCTGAGCTAAGCACCCAAGAAAGTCGGCTAGTTTACAGCATCTTTTAATGCTTTACCAGCCTTAAATGCAGGCGCTTTTGATGCCTTAATCTGCATCTCTTCACCCGTACGTGGGTTACGTCCTTTACGTGCTGCTCTTTGACGAACCTCAAAGGTTCCAAAGCCAATTAAGGTTACTGAATCACCTGCTTTCAGTGCACCGGTAATACTTGCTAATACAGCATCAACTGCACTTGCAGCACCCGTCTTGGACATATCTGCTGCAGCCGCTACGGCATCGATTAACTCTGATTTATTCATAATTCCCCCTTATTATTCGCCAATCATTCTACTACAAAAAACTTCTTTATCCTATAAAAAATAGACTTATTTATATCTTATAGCCACATCAATGTGCACGCACCGTTCCCGTCTTTCCTTTCACCGTCTTTTTCCTGGTACGCGTCTTCGTTTCAGCCGAACTACCCGCATTTGGAACAGGGCGGGTCAACAAGGCATATTCCAGGACTTCATCAATCCAGCGCACCGGATGAATAGTAATATTCTTTTTCACATTCTCAGGGATATCAACCAAATCCTTTTCATTCTCTATCGGGATCAATACGGTAGTAATACCACCACGATGTGCTGCCAGTAATTTCTCCTTCAGACCACCAATAGGCAGCACCTCACCACGCAGAGTAATCTCCCCTGTCATCGCAACATTGGCGCGTACAGGTATACTGGTCAGCGCTGAAACCAGAGCCGTACACATACCCACACCAGCACTGGGGCCATCCTTGGGTGTTGCTCCTTCCGGTACATGCACATGAATATCATATTTCTGATAAAAATCAGGATCAATACCCAAGCTATCAGCACGACTACGCACGACTGTTGTTGCTGCCTGAATGGATTCCTGCATCACATCGCCCAATTGGCCGGTATGAATCAGTCGCCCCTTACCCGGAACAATCGTCGACTCAATGCTCAATAATTCACCACCTACTTCTGTCCATGCCAGACCTGTTACCTGCCCAACCTGATCCTTTTCCTCAGCCATACCATAACGGAAACGCTTCACACCCAGGTATTTTTCAATATTCTTATGAGTAACACTCAGCTTGCTCTTCTTGCTACCTAGCACTAACTCCTTAACCACCTTACGACAAATCTTGGCAATCTCACGCTCAAGGTTTCTCACCCCGGCCTCACGCGTATAATATCGAACAATATCCCGCAGGGCCGATTCAGATATCGAGATTTCGGCATCCTTAAGGCCATTGGCCTTAATCTGTTTTGCCAGCAAATAACGCTGGGCAATGTGAATCTTTTCATCCTCGGTATAACCAGGAATACGAATAACTTCCATTCTATCCAGCAATGGCCCTGGAATATTAAGGCTATTGGCAGTTGCCACAAACATGATATCAGACAGATCAAAATCGACTTCCAGGTAATGATCACTAAAGGCATGATTCTGCTCAGGATCCAACACTTCTAATAATGCAGAAGAGGGATCACCACGGAAATCCATTGCCATCTTGTCGATCTCATCTAACAGGAACAAAGGATTCCGCGTGCCGACCTTAGATAGATTCTGTAACAGTTTTCCAGGCAATGAACCAATGTAGGTACGACGATGACCACGAATCTCGGCCTCATCACGCACACCACCCAAAGACATACGCACAAACTTACGATTTGTGGCACGAGCAATCGACTGCCCCAATGAGGTCTTACCCACACCCGGTGGCCCCACCAGACACAGAATCGGCCCCTTTAACTTACGCACCCGTTTCTGCACAGCAAGATACTCAAGGATACGTTCCTTTACCTTTTCCAGACCATAATGATCCGCTTCCAGCACATCCTCGGCACGACTCAGATCATGACGAATCTTGCTCCGTTTCTTCCACGGCACACTAACCAGCCAGTCAATATAATTCCTAACCACCGTTGCCTCAGCCGACATCGGCGACATCTGTTTTAGCTTATTAAGTTCGGATAATGCCTTTTTATTGGCCTCTTTTGACATGCCAGCATTGTCAATTTTCTGTTGCAGCTCTTCCACTTCATTGGGCATATCTTCCATCTCACCCAATTCTTTCTGAATAGCCTTCATCTGTTCATTCAGATAATATTCGCGCTGACTCTTCTCCATCTGTTGCTTAACGCGAGTACGAATCTTTTTCTCAATCTGCAATACATCAATTTCACCCTCTATCATAACCATCAGGTGTTCAAGACGTTGTGCTGTGGATTCAATCTCCAGAACCTTCTGCTTCTCATCAACCTTTAAGGCCATATGTGCCGCAATGGTATCCGCCAGACGACTGGCATCCTCTATACCGGCGAGTGAACTCAAAATCTCGGGAGGAACCTTTTTATTCAACTTCACATATTGATCGAACAAGGTGAGCAATGCCCGCATTGAGATATCCACTTCCCGATCATTCTCAACATCATCAACCTGAAGCTTTTCAACCTCGGCGGAAAAGAAATCATCCACCTGAACAAAATCAACAATCTTTGCACGCGCCACACCCTCAACCAGCACCTTAACGGTGCCATCAGGAAGTTTCAGTAATTGCAAGATACTGGCCAATGTGCCAATGGTGTGAATATCGGTAGAAGAAGGATCATCAATCTCCGCACTCTTTTGCGCCACCAGCATGATTTTTTTATCATCCTGCATCGCATTCTCAAGCGCATGAATTGATTTTTCTCGACCAACAAATAACGGGATGACCATATGCGGATAAACAACCACATCTCGCAAAGGCAATACAGGGGTTATCTGACTAACCGTTGCCGTTTGAATATCCTGGCTCATTCACATTTCCTCTAAATAATAATTAATGGTAGATACCGGAATGGTAGCTCCACTTATTTAAGTATATAGGGTCAACATACAACAGATTCAACACCGAATACCACAAGGTATTATAAAAAAAATACATTATGCAATGGAATCAAAGGGATCCGGGATCGAAAAACTTCAACCCCGAATATTAATAAAGAAGCATTATTCAGAAGTAAGCCTTTTTTCTTCTGAAGAAAAGATAATATAAGGACTGGACTTACCATCAATTGCCGATTCATCAACCACCACCTTCTGAACATTATCCATTGATGGTATATCATACATCGTATCTAACAGAGCATGCTCCAGGATCGTACGCAAACCACGAGCACCTGTTTTACGCGTCATTGATTTGCGCGCAACCGCACGCAAGGCCTCTTCACGAAACTCAATCTCACAATTTTCCATCTCAAACAGTTTTTGATATTGTTTGGTAATGGCATTTTTAGGTTCCGTCAGGATACGAATCAAGGCATCCTCATCCAGTTCTTCCAACGTAGCAATAACCGGCAAACGACCGATAAACTCAGGAATCAAACCATATTTAACCAGGTCTTCTGATTGGACATCATATAATATCTCACCAACATTACCGGATTCATCTTTGCTTCTAACCTCAGCCGAAAAACCAATACCACCCTTCTCGGAACGGTTACGAATGACTTTTTCCAACCCGGCAAAGGCACCGCCCACAATAAATAAAATATTACTGGTATCAACCTGTAAAAATTCCTGTTGCGGGTGTTTACGCCCACCCTGTGGTGGAACAGAGGCAACCGTGCCTTCAATCAACTTCAATAATGCCTGCTGTACACCTTCACCGGAGACATCGCGAGTAATTGAAGGGTTGTCTGACTTACGCGAGATCTTGTCAATCTCATCAATATAGACAATACCCGTCTGTGCCTTCTCCACATCATAATCACACTTTTGCAGCAATTTCTGAATGATGTTTTCAACATCTTCTCCCACATAACCCGCCTCGGTCAGCGTGGTGGCATCAGCAATGGTAAAAGGCACATTCAGTAGTCGCGCCAGGGTCTCTGCAAGCAGTGTTTTTCCGGTACCGGTTGGACCAATTAACAGGATATTACTCTTGGACAATTCAACATCATTATTACTATCATAATGCCCTCCAAGACGCTTGTAGTGATTATATACAGCAACAGACAACACCTTTTTTGCCCGCGTTTGCCCAATCACATATTCATCAAGAATGGCATTAATTTCCTTAGGTGTCAGTAAGGTCTCATCTGTCTCCGCATTCTTTTCCTTCATCTCTTCAATAATGATGTCGTTACACAATTCAACACATTCATCACAAACAAAAACCGAAGGACCTGCGATTAACTTACGCACCTCATGTTGGCTTTTTCCGCAAAAGGAACAATACAACAACTTGCCATCATCACCTTTATCGTCGCGATCATCACCCATGATAAAACCTCATTTATTCACCTGAATCCACTGTTCTTTGACTAAGCACATCATCAATCAAACCGTACTCTTTGGCTTCATCTGCACTCATAAAGTTATCACGTTCTGTATCGTTCTGGATTGTTTCCAAATCCTGCCCGCTATGACGCGATAAAATACTATTCAAACGCTCTCTGATCAGTAAAATCTCACGCGCATGAATATCAATATCTGTTGCCTGCCCCTGATAACCCCCCAAAGGCTGATGAATCATCACCCGTGAATGCGGTAAACAATAACGCTTATCAGCAGCACCACCGGCCAGCAATAATGCTCCCATACTGGCCGCCTGACCAATACACATTGTCGCTACATCCGCCTTGATAAACTGCATAGTGTCATATATCGCCAAACCCGCACTGACTGAACCACCCGGTGAATTAATATACAGATGAATATCCTTATCCGGGTTTTCAGACTCCAGAAATAATAACTGCGCCACGACAACATTGGCCATATAGTCTTCAACAGGCCCTACCAAAAAAATAATGCGTTCTTTTAATAAACGGGAATAGATATCATAGGAACGTTCACCCCTTGCAGTTTGTTCAACCACCATAGGAATGAGATTCAATGCTTCTACATCCAGCCCACCTTGCTTTCCACCCATTACTGTCATCACTGATGATTCCTTAAAGATTTGTCTGCTGAGTTTCCATTAATTCCTGGAAATTCATTTTCTTTTCTTCAACCTGTAGCTGGCCCAATAGCCACTCTACCACCATTTCTTCCATTACAACGCCCTGAATACCCTGTAAAAGCTCAGGTGTATCCATATAATGTTGAACAACAGACGCAGGATCCTCATAGCTGGCAGCCATTTTTTCAATGGTCTGGCGCATACGATCCTGATCGGGCTGAATCGAATGCTGTTTCATAATCTCACCAATAATCAAACCCAACGAAACCCGACGATACGCACTTTTTTCAAACACAGCACGTAAAGCATCCTTATCCTGAGATTGAGTCGCCACCTTACTGGCAGACTCCTCCAGCATACGGGCGACTTCCTCTTCAAGTAATGCCGATGGAACCTCAATTGGGTTCTTTTCCATCAATATCTCAAACACTCGGTTTTTAATAATTGACTGCGCATTCTGATCCATCTCACGCTGCATATTGTCACGTACCTCGGTACGCAATGCCTCGACACCACCTTCACTAATACCCATGCCGGCAACAAAGTCATCATCCAGATCTGGCAGCTTGGGTTCAGCAACCACATTGACCTTAACGGCAAATTGTACCGCCTTACCCGCCAGCTCAGTGGCTTGATAATCATCAGGAAACTTAAGATCCAGGGTCTTTTCTTCACCCACTGAAACGCCTTCCATACCATCCTCAAAGCCCGAGATAAACTGACCAGAGCCCAGTTCCAATTGATAATCTTTGGCGGAACCACCGGCAAAACTTTCACCATCGATGCTACCATCAAAATCAAAGGTCAACTGATCACCCTTTTGTGCGGCACGATCAACAGGTGACCACTCAACACGCTGTTTACGCAACTTATCCAGCACATCATCCACATCACTATCACTAATCGCAGTAACCGGTGTCTCGATACTGGTATCGGTTAGATCGGTCAGGGTGATATCGGGATACACTTCAAAGGTTGCCCGGTATTCAATATCTTCACCCGCCGCATTTTTCTGCATTTCCAGAGAAGGTGCCCCCGCAGGTTTTAGATTTTCCTGTGTTAACGCCTCTTGAAAGGTGGCATACATCGTGTCATTCAGGATTTCACCGCGCACCTGTTTGGTAAAACGGCGTTGAATCACCTTAAAAGGCACCTTACCCGGACGAAAACCATCAAGACGAATCGTACCCACCATAGACTTCAACCGACTATCTACTTCAGTATCAATCCGTTCTGCGGGTAACTGAATGGTCATACGGCGACCTAATTCGCCCACTGACTCTACGGAGACTTGCATAAAACCACCTCTAAATACTCAAAAAATTCAACAACATAAAAAAATTGGTGCGAAGGGAGAGACTCGAACTCTCACGGGTTCCCCCACTGGTACCTAAAACCAGCGTGTCTACCAATTCCACCACCCTCGCAAAACATCAATAGCATAACCACAGATACGCACATTGTAACGTGATTATGCTATTGAATAAAGATTAATATACATTAACCAGACAAGATAAAAACCATAAAGCATAGTCACGTTATCTACTTGAATATTATATAGATAGGTGTATCTTTAACGTAGAAACAGCCTATTCATAACATGCACATAACTATAATGAGAAGCTTAAAATGAGAAACCGGATAAAAATAAAGGCGCACACATGACAAAATTCACGCGTCAATTCTATACGTTTTTTTAAGCGAACCACTATTGCCACTGTTATTGCTGACTGCCTGGGGTTGCCAGTGCAAGCGGTGGGAAGAATAATGTCGAACTATTTATAGCGCCGGGCAACAATCGCACATTAGCTGGCATTTCTGCACTATTACCACTGAATCAAGATGCGAACTCCATGACCTATTTTGATGGTTATTTTATTAAAGCTATACCCAGATTATTCAGGGTATTGGGACTCAGCCTTTCCGAGATCACCCGAGAGCTGATATGACAACCCCTCAGGCAGATAATATTGAATGTCTTTTTTCATTATAGTAAACAACTCATCCATTAAAACAGGATGTTAGCACAAAGTGTTCCTGTCACTGATCCACAAAAAACCGATTTAGCGAACTATGTGGTCGCTTTTCTGGAGGCAAGGCGACCATCAGGGTAGACATACCTGTAAAATGCGTTCAAACATAAACGCGTAGCTTCTATCTGCATTGTAAACCGCCCTCCGGTTAAATCGATTTTATGAATCGAACTGGAGTTAAATGCAATAAGACGATTGTATTTCATCTCAAAATACTGAACCATTTCCCATTCTTCAGTGCTTTCTACAAGCGGTTCTGTCAATGTCTTTTTCATTAAGCCTGCTAAAGAATGACTATTTTCCTGCAATACATATATCTTATCGGAGGGAATATGCCGATAAATCCGTGTGCCACCTGCACAATTTTCAGGCAGCACCAGATACGCAAAAGAAGAAACATGACCGATATCCACATGCGGTGTAAAAACCGGGATTTTATCAACACCGACGCAATTAAAATAAGGTCCTTTAAATACCTCAAGCTTGACTTCTGATGGATTCAAACCAAAAAAATTACAGATGTTTTCACCGATATGCTTATGGATCATACCGGCAAGTTCAACCGCATAATCTGGCAACCTCTCATTCAGATCAACAGGGTGTATTTCATAACCGATCGGGTTTCTTATGTTGCGAGGCGAATGCAGGGAACTCTTCGCGTATTCACGCAAAGCATCCGGATCAAGAAAGGCATCATCGATTATCATACAATCTACACCATGAACATCCTCAATAGTAATTTTTGGATTCGGGTTTAATATCAAGGCTAAACTCCTGATTTTATTGATGTTATCGAATAAGAATAGAGGAATGCAAACGTATAAGCTATTGATTTATATGGTGGGCCGTGAAGGACTTGAACCTTCGACCAAGTGATTAAGAGTCACCTGCTCTACCAACTGAGCTAACGGCCCGTATAAGGGATATTCAGCATTGCTACCGAGAAGTGCATTGTACGCAGATTTTAATAACAAGAAAAGGGGTCAATACCCTTTAATTCAGGATAAATCGATACCCTTCATCCGAGCCAATGCGATTAAACCTGCCTGTAACACGGATTCATCAGCCGAATGCAGCGTAACATGCCCAAGCTTGCGCCCGGATCGTTCCTCTTTATCATATAGATGCAGATGCGAACCGGATAGACTCAACACCTCGCCACTATCAGGCAATTCACCAATAATGTTAATCATTATCGATGGATCAAGTGCAGCCGTCGATCCCAAGGGCAGATCCAGAATCGCCCGGATATGGTTCTCAAACTGACTGGTTTGGGCACCCTCAATGGTCCAGTGCCCTGAATTATGTACCCTGGGTGCCATCTCGTTGATTAATAATTCATCACCGATCTGGAAAAACTCTATCGCCAGCACCCCGACATAATCAAGGTGCGTCAACAAACGTTCCGCATAGAACTCTGCTTTTTCCTGCATCGAATCATTAATCAGAGCCCTTGATTGCCGCAGAATACCCTCTTTATGCTGATTCTCGCTCAAGGGATAAAAGGCCAGCTCACCCGAGACACTGCGAACGGCAATAATTGATACCTCACGATCAAAGGGAACAAAGGCCTCAACAATTGCTTTAGCACCCGCCATCGACTCCCATGCGGCAGGAATCTGTGAGGCATCCCGTATTAACTGTTGCCCTTTGCCATCATAACCCTCAGTACGGGTCTTGATAATTGCCGGTAGACCAATACGTTCAATAGCCTGTTGCAGGTCAGCCAGCGTATCCAGGGTTACAAAGGCAGCGGTACCAATTCCAAGTTTATTGAACAGGGTCTTTTCCCGATAACGATCACGCGCCGTTGCCAATGCCCCGGGAGGGGGATAAACAGGCAAGGTATCACTCAGGTAGTCAACCGATTCAGGCGGCACATTCTCGAATTCATAAGTTACCAGATCCACTTGCTGTGCCAGCTCTGCCAGTGCATTCCTGTCATCAAAACGAGCATGGAGGTGTTCAGCCACTGTTGCTGCACCCGGGTCATCTCCTGGACAAAGCACAACAAAGCGCTGTCCTAATGGAATACCCGCCAGTGCCAGCATACGCGCAAGCTGACCACCGCCTAATATACCAATTCTCATGCAGCCGCCGGATCCGGGTTATTCAATACCGCTTCTGTCTGTTGCGTACGATAGTGTTCAAGGGACTTACGGATTTCTGGATAATGATTGGCTAACATGGCTGCTGCCAGCAATGCCGCATTCACTGCACCCGCCTTACCGATTGCCATCGTTCCAACTGGAATACCGGCAGGCATCTGTACGATAGAAAGCAGAGAATCCATACCCTTCAATGCCTTCGATTGCACCGGCACACCCAGTACCGGCAATATCGTCTTGGCAGCGGCCATGCCTGGTAGATGCGCCGCACCACCGGCACCGGCAATAATCACTTCGATACCCCGACCAGCAGCCTGTTCGGCATATTGAAATAATTTATCCGGGGTACGATGCGCAGAAACCACTTCGGTTTCATAGGTTACACCCAGCTGATCCAGGGTCATGCTTGCATTTTTCATGGTATCCCAGTCAGAACTGGAACCCATAATAATACCAACTAAAGGCTGCATTTTCTTCTCCATACGAGGGAGTCTCTGATTAATAATCCGATATTATATATCATTACCGCTATTACGTTAACTCCTTGCCATTCCCGCTGACTTGTCATTCCCGCGCAGGCGGGAATCCATAAAACCATGGTGCGTGGTACGCACCCTACCTGCCATCAAACCACCCTACTGCAATCGTTTGTAATTCGGTGAGGCAATCATCTCTGCCAATACATCAGCCGCATCCTGCATGGAATAATGATGATTCCCGATCATTATTCCGCTTCGATCAATATAATCCGCATGATGCAATGCCCCATGAATCTCAAAATCAAAATATTTTTCTACCACTTCATTGTTAGCAAAATTACCAGAAACAATGGGGCGGCACTCAAACCCTTGTTGATTCAACAAAGGTAACAGGTCTTCACGTTGCATGGCAGAATCAGGGTGAATCACCAGGCTAAAACCAAACCAACTACTGGATCCCGTCTCCTGCTGTAACATAAGCCCTGAATCATGTGTTAATGCTGATTGCATCAAACGAGCGTTTTTTCTACGTTGCTCAACCATAAAAGGCAATTTTTTCAATTGTTCAAGACCTAATGCCCCCGACATCTCTAATGGTCGAACATTATAACCGGGTAATACAAAGTGAAAGGACTCCTTAAAAGGGTCATCGCTCTTTTCACCGCAAACATGATTATGCTTTGGCAAGTTACGCGTCCAGCCATGCGCACGCAAGGACAACAAAACATGATATAACTCTTCATCATCCGTATTAATCATCCCACCTTCCATGGTTGAGATATGATGCGAAAAAAAGCTGCTAAAACTGCCCATGACACCAAAGCCACCCGTCTTTCTACCCTTGATTTCAGCACCCATTGATTCACAATTATCCTCAATAAGGATAATATCCCGCCCCTCAATCAATTGATTAACGCGCTTGAAGTCATTGGGATTACCCAATAGATTGACAGCAAATAACAGCCGAGTTTTATCAGAGATCGCAGCACTCAGTTGATCCAGATCATAGTTCAATGTCTGCATATCAATATCGACAAATTTAATCTTTAGCCCATACTGATGCAATGGGTAATAGGTCGTACTCCATGAAACAGCAGGCACAATCACCTCATCTCCGGGCTTGATCCTCAAAGCAGGGTTATTGGTATAGCGCAAGGCAGCAATCATAAGAAGATTGGCTGATGATCCCGAGTTCACCATGACACAATATTTCGAACCAATATAGTCGGCAAAACCTTTTTCAAAATCAGCAACACTGTTCCCCATTGAGAATCGTCCGGTATCAATGACCCGCTGTAATGCTGCGTATTCATCATTATCCCAACTTGATGTCGCCAATGGAAAGCGGAAACTCATGATTGATAGACCGTGTAATACTCATACGTTTTTTTCACACCGTTATACAAATCCACCCTCGGTCTCCAGCCGATATCTGTTTGCCGTATCACTGATAATAACTTCTGTCGCATACCCACCGGTCGATCCATATTATGCTTAAAGTTACCCTCATAGCCGACAATAGCAGCCACCTTTTCATAATACTGATTAATCGTGTAGTCCTCACCCATACCAATATTAATCAGATCAGGGCAATCCTCATAATGATCAAGCATATAAAAAACCGCATCAGCCAGATCACCGGCATACATAAATTCACGACGAGCCTCACCATCGCCCCATATCTCAACCGTATTACATGAAGCTATTATTGCCTGATGAAGTTTATGAATAATAGAAGGAATCAAATGGGAATGTTGCGGGTCAAACTTATCATAGCAACCATAGATATTACACGGGACAAGAGTCTTGTATTGATAAGCGCTATCCTGCTGATTGATATACTGACAAAGTCTGGCTGTCATAATTTTTGCTAGCGCATAGCCCTCATTGGTTGGTTCCAGTGAGCCGCTCAAAATCATATCCTCGCTCAGGGGGTTAATCGCATCGCGTGGATACATGCATGAACTCCCCAGATTTAACAGCCGCTTCACACCGGCATGATACCCTGCCAACACAATATTCCTGCCCAAATCCATATTGGTCACCAGAAAATCTACTGGTGCAGCAATATTCGCCTGAATCCCTCCGACTCGACCTGCCGCATGGATAATCACATCCGGAGCTACTGACTGAACATACTCAAGCGTAGCATCCGCATCAGTTAAATTGAGCTCTGAACTACTCGGTGCAAGTATATCCCAGCTATTATCTTTATTGTATTCGATCAGGTTGCGGCCAACCATGCCACTGCCACCCGTTAATAAAAGGAGTCCTTTTTTCATCTCACGTCTAACGTGCGTTATTGACATGAGTGGGTAATTCCAGCTCAGCCTCACGCAGATCCGATGCCACCATCTCTTTGACTAACTCAGCAAATGTAATTACTGGCTGCCAACCCAATTTATCCCGCGCCTTGCTTGCATCTCCCAGCAAGGTCTCCACCTCAGTGGGACGGAAATAACGCTCATCAATGGCAACCGCACAATGATCCTTACCATCTTTTATGACATAGCCCTTTTCATCCACACCGGTTCCTTCCCAACGAATTGCCATATCAAGCTCGGTAGCAGCCTGATTAACAAAATCACGCACCGAATACTGTACGCCACTGGCAATCACAAAATCCTCCGGCTTATCTTGCTGCAACATCAACCACTGCATCTCGACATAATCTCTGGCATGACCCCAGTCCCGCTTTGCCTCCATATTGCCGAGATACAGGCAGTCTTGCAGACCCAGTTTTATTCGGGCAAGCGCCATAGTGATCTTGCGTGTAACAAAGGTTTCTCCGCGTATCGGTGACTCATGGTTAAACAAGATACCATTACAGGCATAAATCCCGTAGGCCTCACGATAATTAATAGTAATCCAGTAGGCATATAGCTTGGCAACCGCGTAGGGGCTACGTGGATAAAAAGGTGTATTTTCTGTTTGGGGTGTTTCCTGAATCTTGCCGAACAACTCCGAGGTTGAAGCCTGGTAATAACGCGTCTTTTTTTCCAGACCCAGGCTTCGTATAACCTCAAGGATACGTAAGGCACCCAGGGCATCAGAATTAGCGGTATATTCCGGCTCCTCAAAAGAGACTGCCACATGACTCTGCGCAGCAAGATTATAGATTTCATCCGGCTGCACTTTCTGAATAATGTGCATCAGACTACTGGAATCGGTCATATCACCATGATGCAAATAAAAAGGAATACCGTCTTCATGAGGGTCATGAAAAAGGTGATCGATTCTACCTGTATTAAAGGAGGATGATCGGCGTTTAACACCATGAACCTCATAGCCCTTATCCAGCAAAAACTCAGCCAAATAGGCGCCATCCTGCCCAGTTACACCCGTAATCAACGCTTTTTTCATTATTTCATCCAAAGATTAATTAACCTATCACGATTCTAAACGATCTTTAGCAAGCGAGCTATTATTTTACTAAAACCTGTGCTTAACTTTCACTGTACTCAACAATCATATTCAGAAAGGCGTCACCATATTTCTCCAGCTTATGCTGACCAACACCGGATACCGCTAACAGTTCATATTCATTCTGTGGTTTATCCTGTGCCATCTGTATCAGGCTGGCATCAGCAAACACCACATAGGGTGGCACGCCTTGATCATCTGCCAGTTGTTTACGTAACACCCGCAACTGCTCAAAAAGGTTTTCATCATAAGGGCCATAGGCGGTATGTTTTTTCGCCTTCTTACTACGCGTCTTTTCCTTAATGCGTGGCCGCGCCAGTTCCAGTGCGATCTCACCACGCAACAGAGGACGTGCTGAGGGTGTTAATTTAAGCACCGAATAATTGGCAATATCCTGTATCAGATAACCCCGGTGGATCAACTGACGCAGAATGCTGCCCCACTCATCATCGTTCATTTCGGTGCCAATACCATAGGTCGAGACCTGATCATGGCCAAAGCGACGGATGCGTTCATTATTCGCCCCACGCAATACATCAATAACATGCTTGATACCAAAACGCTGCTGTATACGATAGACACAGGACAACGCCTTACGCGCAAGCTCGGTGGCATCAAAACGCTGCGGGGGATCAAGGCAGACATCACAATTACCACAGTCTTGATCCATGACCTGGGCAAAATAATTCAACAGTACACGTCGGCGGCAGGTCAATGATTCTGAAAAACCCACCATCGCATTTAACTTGTGAATCTCAATCCGTTGCTGATCCGGGTTTTGATTGTTATCCAACAAACGACGCGCCATAACAACATCCTGAGCCCCGTATAAAAGAAGTGCCTCAGAATCCACCCCATCACGCCCGGCACGTCCTGTTTCCTGATAATACCCCTCAATATTTTTGGGCATATCATAATGCACCACAAAGCGTACATTCGATTTATCAATTCCCATACCAAAGGCCACGGTGGCAACAACAATCTGTAATTCATCTTTGATGAAGTCCTCCTGCACCTGCTGACGATGTGCGGTTGGCATGCCCGCATGATAGGGCTCTGCCGAGAGCCCCTGTATCTGTAACTTCCCGGCAATCTCCTCCACCCGTTTACGACTCAAGGCATAAATAATCCCCGATTGATCTCGACGATTAGCCAAAAAACGAATCAACTGATCAAAGGGTTTGGATTTCTCCAGAACGGTATAACGAATATTAGGTCGATCAAAACTCGATACATAACAAGGTGCCGACCCCAATTGCAAGCGAGAGATAATATCCTGGCGGGTCTGTGCATCAGCGGTCGCTGTCAGGGCGATCAGAGGAATCTGCGGAAAAAGCTCACGTAAGCGACCCAGGCGCACATATTCCGGGCGAAAATCATGTCCCCATTGTGACACACAATGCGCTTCATCAATCGCAAACAGGGCAATCTCGATCTCTTCCAGTCGTGCCAGGAAGCTATCGCCCAGCAGACGTTCAGGCGCAATATACAAAAGATCCAGCTCCCCGGCATGGAATTGCGCCAACACCCGACGCGATACCTCTGCCGACAGACTGGAATTATAATAGGCGGCAGCAACACCATTCGCCTGCAGGCTATCAACCTGATCCTTCATCAAGGCAATCAGTGGTGAAACTACAATCGCCACACCAGAACGATGCAGTGCCGGGATCTGAAAACAGAGTGACTTACCACCACCGGTTGGCATCAATACAAAGGCTGATTGAGCTTCAATCAGTCCTTCAATAATGGTCTGCTGTTGTGGCCGAAAAGAGGAATAACCAAAGACCCGTTGCAGAGTATCCAATGGTGTCTCGTTATTGCTCATTTCAACTTCCGTGTCATCATGCAGGGCACAGCAAGAGATATGAAGCACCCGCCTTTAACAGAGACACGCCGTGAATACATCCCTGTAGGCTCCATGCCCGCGTCCATGCGGGCAAGGGTCTCTGCTAAAGACAGGTACTTCACACCTTGAACCATAAGAGCATGGCCCTGATTTAACTTGCGCGCCGATTACCACGATTCGATGAAGAATTCCCGGAACCCGCTGGTTTCCTATGCGGCTTACCCGAGGCATTGGAATTACGTCCACCTGAACGTGCACGATTATGCCCACCATTACCCCCTGAACGTCCCTTGCCACCGCGCGAGTTACGTCCATTCTGGATCGGCTGTGGCTTGATTGATGGATCAGGTTCAAAACCATCCACCACCACCTTCGGCAACTCACGATTCATCAGACGTTCGATATCGCGCAACAGTTTATTCTCATCCACGCAGACCAGTGACATCGCCTCACCCTCACGACCCGCACGACCGGTACGACCGATACGATGAATATAGTCCTCCGGTACATTCGGCAACTCAAAATTCACCACATGCGGCAGTTGATCGATATCCAGCCCACGCGCAGCAATATCAGTCGCCACCAGAATACGCACAGTACCATCCTTGAATTGAGCCAGTGCTCGCGTGCGCGCACCCTGACTCTTGTTACCATGAATCGCTGCAGCTGTCAGGCCATCTTTTCCAAGCTGTTCCGCCAAACGATTAGCACCATGTTTAGTACGCGTAAACACCAATACCTGACGCCAGTTCTGCGACCCGATCAGGAAGGATAATAATTCACGTTTACGTTCACGATCAACCGGATGTACCATCTGCTCAACACTCTCTGATGCCGTATTACGGCGAGCCACTTCAATCAGTGCAGGTGAATCCAGCAGTTTGTCTGCCAAGCGTTTCATATCCTCCGAGAAGGTGGCTGAGAACAATAGATTCTGTCGATTCGAAGGTAATAGAGCCAGCACCTTTTTAATATCGTGAATAAAGCCCATATCCAACATACGATCCGCTTCATCCAGCACCAGGATATCAACCTTGGAAAGATCAACCGTACGCTGACTGGCATGGTCCAGTAGACGACCTGGTGTTGCCACCAGGATATCGACACCATGACGCAGCTTTGCAATCTGCGGGTTAATTTTGACACCACCAAAGATGACCATTGACTTTAATGGTAAGTGTTTACCATAAGTCGCCACACTTTCACCCACCTGAGCGGCCAGCTCACGTGTGGGTGTAAGGATCAACGCACGTACAGCACGATGCCCATTACCTTGTGCCTGTTGACTTAAAAGATGCAGTAATGGCAGCGTAAAACCGGCGGTCTTACCGGTGCCGGTTTGCGCGCCACCCAGAAGGTCACGTCCCGAAAGAATAATCGGAATCGCCTGTTTTTGAATCGGGGTGGGTTCACTATAGCCTTGTTCAGACACAGCACGGATTAATTCGGCCGACAGACCGAGGGAATCAAATGACATTTAAGAATGCTCCAGAACCAACCTGCACAAGGCCTTTGCCTACGTTCGATCCAGGGTGGATAGTTATTTTGCGGGGTGTACCGGGAAGGGTTTATACCACGACAGAGTGAGGCGCAGACCGAAAGTGCGCCGAATGCGCGGAAGTATAACAGATCAGGCTCAAACAGAGCGAATTATTTCCACCTGCCAATACCAACCCCGATTAAAGCATTTAGCCGTATTTTGTCGATCGACGTCCAGGCTAGTGAACTTTAATTTCTATTGTGATGCTTTTTTGATTTTTCACTTCAAATTTTGAGTCTTCATAATTAGGCTTAAAGCGAGTGTACTCACCACTGTTACCATATGGTTCTTGTGGAATGCCAAAAAATGTGTCCATTTCACTATTATTATTTTTGTCATGTAATACAGAAATAGCATACGTTCCAGCATCAATATTTTTAAATACGACTGAAACACCTTCAATTCTTGCATCGGTAGCCAGCTGTTTTACATCGACTGGTTGAGGGAACGGCTCTTTTTTATCTTGAGGGAACAAAGAAACTCTTATAGACCCTTCGGGTTCTATAATGCCAGAAATATTAACCTGTAGATCTGTTGCACTTGCAGTATTAATTACGACCAATAATGCGGCAGATATAAATATTTGTAGATATCTCATATATATATTTTCACTAAATTCTAATCATGTGTAACGTGTATTTACAATTTAACCATACGTCTTAAGGAATTATACGTCAATAAAATAGCTACAACAGGTTAGTTGTTATTCAAAAACACATCAAGAATTGGAAAATATTCCCTAATAATAATTCGGTATCAAAAGTGTCTTGTCAGCTACCAAGCTCCCATTATTATTTTGTGTTCAAATCGTTCCCGCTCTTCATTCAGTAATAAATTTTCAGTCACCGGTTTACTATGATCAAGAAGTCCCAGTAGTTCACAAACAATACCGCAAATCTCAGTTTGTTTTGGTGCACAACCTGTTTGATGAGAGAAGCGATCGCCAATAACATATAACGGAACATCTCGCTCTTCGGCTAAAGAGCCTCCGTGGCTTTTATCCGTATTCATGCCATGATCCGCAGTAATGATAACCTGGTAACCCGCTTCAATCCAGGCTGGAAGGTATTCAGATAACTCTTTATCGGATCGGCGTGTGGCATTACGGTAATGAGAACTATCAAGTCCAGAGCGATGCCCTGCTTCATCAATACTCATAGGGTGAACCAATAGAAAGTCAGGATCGTAACGGCGACGTAATAATTCAGCATCAAGGTACAAATGACCGTCAGGGTATTGCCCATCGTGGTAAAAAGAACCATATTGGATGAGTTGTTCGGTATTGACGGTATGGCGGTCTCGTACAGGATTGTAAGGGCTTTCGTTGTACAGCTCGCTGAACCAATGAAATGCAGCAGCAGCGGTAGACAATCCCGCTTCACGCGCCAAACTAAAAACACTTTGTTGGTTGGAGTTACGTACCACCTGGTTGTGAACGATTCCACTAACGGCGGGTGTCACGCCCGTCAGAATGGTCTCGTAGAGTGGGCGAGACATCGATGGTAATTCGCATTGTACCTTGTAAAGAGTCGCCCGACCTTGCTCACCTAACGACTGAACAAACCCCATACATTGTTCGGCAGTCTTATACGCTAAACCATCAAGAACAATGAGTATTACTTTGTCTGTCATGATATACACTCCGAATACAGAATATTAAGAAGTATACGTAAGTTTTATAACAAATAAGTGACACTAAAAAGTCATTTTGATGACAGAGGACCTGACTTCATGCGTAAAATAAATGCTCGGGGTAATTATAATGTAATATGCATCCTACCTACGAAGCATTATGGATAATATCCCATTCTGCCAACGCTTGTTCTAGGTTACCTTCGGCAGCAATCCTGTCCCAGAACATAGAAAAATCAGCCTTGGCGGTTTCCAGTTGGAAACTCATTGTTCTTGTTTTGTCTCTGAGGAATAACTCAATATTACTCTCAACGGTATCAATATAATCCCGTGCCACTGTATTGGTTGCCTGAACCTCTTGCCCACCCATGAGGATACCTTCTCGATAGGCCTTCATAATACCAAAGTCTGCACGTCGGGAAAAACTTGCCGTAGTATCCTCCACCGCCCTGACCAAATGTACATAAAACGCCTGATCACCATAGGCCAGGTCAAGCCTGCCCAGTAACCATGACAATCGATTATCGGCTTCGATATGTTGATCGGGATAGGCTAGTCGTTCCTGTCCAAGTGTTGTAACTCTGGATTCATGGGCTGCGGTATAATTAGCGATATGCTGGCAGGCCTTGATAAAGCTCGTCGAACCACATCGTCCGGTATTTAATATAAAAATATTCATTCACTATTATCCAGTTAATAGATCCCCGCATGCGCGAGGATGACAAGATCGAAGCTATCGTGAGAATAACACCCTGGATTTAATCATCAGCCAACATCTGCTGCCAGTCATCACGATTTTTGGCATACCCCATAATAGCCTGCAGGATCTCTTGATGATGCATTGCCTTGTTCTCCTCTGACTCAATCATGGTATAGGCCGGTGAATTTCTGCCAAAATTATGTTCTATATTATCAATAAACTTCCCGAAGTCTGCCCTTGCCTGATCCAACTCCGGGGCATCACTCCACCAATGATGCTGATCATAAAATAAACCCTTCAACAAATTTATCTTCTCTATAATCTGTTGCTGCTTTTGCCGGTATTGTTGAGACATCCTTACCTCGGTATCAAACAGGCATTGCTCTATCTGTTCCGCCGGAATCATCTGTGTCGGATAACCCTGCGCGGTCAATGTCTCCATGCTAAACAACATGACATCACCGAAAAACTGCCGCTCAAATTCCCCGGATAAATCAACCCTGTTCTGTTGTCGATCAATACCCGGTCTGAATTCTGACTCACCAATAGCCTGTATCGTGCGCTTATGTAGCATGGGTAAATTAGCCGAGACAAAACCCTCACTTATCTCCGCCTTGATAATACGCCCAAGTACTGGCCCTGCCATACGTAACTTCAAGTGGGCAAAGGGAATAAAATACTTCAATACAGCGGGTCTGAAGATATAGTTACCCGTATAGATTGTTCGTGCCGGTTTAATACCTGCCGATAGATCCTCATGCTGGTAATAACTCTTGCGTGTTGGATGCTCACCATCAAAGAAGTGATTCAACTGTTCAGAAAACTCCTTAAAACAAGCGCTATGATCATGTTCACCCTGAGTTGAACAGGCATAATCATAGTGCTTTGATACCGACTTGAAACCCAATAGGTCCGCCATATCATGATAGGCAGCATCATCGACCCCGGTCACGTTAATCGGATGAAACTGGCAGACCTGGCTGGATGAATAATCCCTCATACGCTTCAAAAAGTGAATCACATCATCCATAAAATTAGCCGCCATTACCGAGGGGGATACCGGTGGATCACCCACGACCTTACCGGTTAATATCGAGACATCTGTATTGGAAAATATTTGATCCAAATGATAGAAATAATTAATTGCATAGCAATCCCTGCCCCCATCAACTGTTGCTACCTTGACCCTGAACTCCTGATCACTATCGATAAAATAAAACAATACCCGTTCATCCCTGGCTGCAAGCTGACGCAACTTGAGGTAGCTGATATTACGCATAATAGACGCGCCCTTGTGAGAAAACACTGAGGCATGGCCATCACCAATAATCGGGGCAAGCTGTTGCTGTTGATCCATGGTCAAGTCAGCGATCTGTTGCCTCTGCTCATCCTGTCCATAATAAATTGTCTGTAGCCCCTGCTGATTAAAATATGCCGCAATCTGCTGGTGCTGATCGATGTTATCCCATCCAGCACTATCATCAGCAATCAACACCTGTAAACGGGTATAGCCGTACAAGCGACACAGCGACAACAGGCTATCAAGACAGGTTTTTAGATGTTGTGGACGATCCGCCACCGGAATCACGATGATAAAACGATGACGATCATCCTGTCCCTTGCCCGCAATATGCCCTTCCATCTCCTGAAACAACTGCTGATAAGGCTCAAGCAAGGCCTCATCAAGCCCCTGCGCCCAGAGCCGTTGTTCAATCAGCGGGATGACGGCATGATAAAGAGACAACAGATCATCACTACCCCGGTTAACCGCATGCAGGCGAGTATGCAGATCATCAAACACCGCATCTCCCGCATAGCGGGTAAGAAAATAATCCAGTCGCGGACAGAGATTAGCAGACATTCGCTATTATCTTTTTGAGATATAACCGGGAAACAGGTCTTTATCAATCATGATCTCGATCAGATTAATCGAGCCAGTAAGATCCATTGAAGTAAACATCGGTTCAATATCATCTATAGTTTCAATACGTCGATAATGGATACCAAAGGATTGTGCTAACACTTCATAATCAGGATTAATAAAATCACAATTAATAAAACGCTCTTCATATTGCTGATACTGATTCTTTCTGATCAGCCCCATGGTGGAGTTATTAAACATAATAATGGTGATCGGGATCTGGTAATTCACCGCCGTCATAATCTCCATGCAACACATCTGAAACCCTCCATCACCCAACACCGCAAACACCGTTTGTTCCCTGGCAAAACGAGCACCAATGGCAGCCGGTATGGCATGCCCCAGCGAAGACACACCTGAGTTTGGATAATAAGTATTGGCTGCGGATACCCTAAAGAAATTCTGAGCAAAGATAATATTGTCATCAAATAACATCATATCCTGCGGAAAATGGGTCTCCAAACAGGTAAAAAATGCCTCAACCAGGGCAAACTGATGCCTAAAGACTCCGGCATCACTGTTCGGATCGGTATCCATCAACATCTCGGGCAGTTGATCCAACACTCTGGGCCCCACTCCCTGTTGCTGAATACGACTCGACACCGCCTCCAGCACTGCCTTGATATCACCCTGAATAGCAAGATCAGCGGTAAATACTTTCTCCAGTTGTTCCTCATCGTAATCAACCTGAACAACCCTCTTTTGCGCCAACAAGTCTTTATCCCACACATAACTGGTGCGCTCATTAAATGCCGCACCAAGGATAATTAATAGATCCGCCTGCTCAACAATATAATCGCGTGCTGGGCCATAGGACGTCACACCCAGACTACCCAATGACAACGGTGACTGTTCACTGATGATACCCTTGCCCTTCAGACTACTGGCAACCGGAATCGCCATTGTCTCACTAAGGGCGGCCACCTGTTGTTCTGCCCCGGAGTGAATACATCCATAACCGGCGATAATAACCGGCGCCTTCGCCTCAATCAGAAGATCAGCAAAGCGAGCAATAACCTGAGCCCCACCCACGCTGGCATCAATGTTTTTCTCCGTCCTGATATTATCCAGCAAGGTCTCATCCACCATCTCTTGCTGGAGATTAAAAGGAAAACTCAGCAACACCGGCCCCGGGTTATTCGACAACAGAATCTTTGCCGCACGATTCAGCACATTGGTTAAATAATCGGTACGTTGAATAATACTGTGGTAACGAGTAATCCCCTTGAATAGGGATGATTGGTCGATACTGCCCCCCTCACCCGAACTCTCCTGCAAACCACCCTTACCAAAGATATGAGTCGAGGTCTCACCAGTAATAATCAGCATCGGTAGTTTATCAACATAGGCATTCGCCACACCCGTCACCAGATTGGTCGCACCCGGCCCCGCCGTGGTAATACAAGCACCAATACGACCCGATGCCCGCGCATAACCGCCCGCCATAAAGGCAGCACCCTGTTCATGCTTGGCTAATACAGTGGTAATATCCGAGTCATACAGACAATCATAAACCGGCAGAATGTGCGCACCCGGCATACCAAAGATGGTATCAATCCCCAGACGTTGCATATATCGAACAATTAATTTACTGACTGTAATCATTACAGATTCATCTCAAAACAAGCGTTGTTGGGTTACGATGCGCTCAGTGTGAGCTTTGGGTAAACCCAAGCCACATAAAACATAAGCTTAAATGGGTTATATCATTTATTATCAGGTAGTTGATCGGCAGGTACTTTTGAAGGCATTTTGCTTTCCCCCATCACCGCATACTGACCAAGCAGGCGTTTACGCTGCAAGCTTTCTTGTATCGCCTGGCTTAAAGCCTTTAGTGCTCGTTTGGTACGTTCTTCAGTTTGCGTCACTGTTCGCCTCCTTTAGTAAAGCATGGTATAGATTGTTATTTAAAATATGTAACCCTTCACTGTCTTGTGTGAATACGGGCTCGGGTTCTATAGACTGATTATTAAAACAGATTACTTCATCACAAAGCCCAGCGTAATCATGTATGAGGTTTTTCAGGCTACGGGGGAATCTTCGACGGATGTCTATATCAGGAATATTGTGTCCACCATGAGCAACACGCTCCCGCACGCGGCTCACAGACCACTCTACATTGGGTAAAAAAAGATAAAACAAAACCACTCGCCAATTGTCCTGCTTTAACTGACGAATCAG
Organism: Gammaproteobacteria bacterium; assembly: GCA_013151035.1. Taxonomy (NCBI): domain Bacteria; kingdom Pseudomonadati; phylum Pseudomonadota; class Gammaproteobacteria; species Gammaproteobacteria bacterium. The sequence continues at coordinate 18,040 of JAADJB010000014.1, read as the reverse complement.
TTTTAGATAGGTTCTCCCAGACAAGGTGGTTTCAAATGCAAAACTCTGGCGTTTTTTAATAAACTGGTTTATTTCTTTTAACAACAAACGCGAAGCCATAATTTTTTCACGTTCAGGTTGCAAGGGCGAAAGACCAGCTGCAATTAAATCTGCATTCACAAAATTATTGCATTTTTCCACATCCGGCAGATAACGTAAGGCAAAGGTTGTTTTACCGGCACCATTGGGCCCGGCAACAATAAAACAGGTTGGTTGTTTATTTTGCATGTTCACGTTGTTTATCTTACCGCAGAGGCTATTGTTTTTACATTTATCATTTCTCAAATTAATCCAACATCCCCATCAATTCATCTTCAGTCAAAATACTAACCCCTAGCTCCTGTGCCTTGGTATATTTTGAACCCGGATCGGTTCCGGCCACCACATAATCCGTCTTCTTCGACACACTAGCACTCACCTTTGCCCCTTTGGCTAGCAATTGATCCTTCGCCTCATTACGCTTGATATGCTCCAGGGTACCGGTCAGGACGAAGATCTTGCCCTTTAATGGCTGTTCAATCATCACTTCTTCATCAGGCCATTGCACACCCGCTTCTTGCAGTTGCTGGATCACTTCAAGATTATGCGGTTGATGAAAGAAACCGGCAATATGCTGTGCCATCACGGGGCCGATACCATCGATCACCTGTAGTTTTTCCTCAGTGGACTCCATCAGGGCCTCAAGACGACCGTAGTGTTGCGCCAGAATACGCGCACTGGTCTCACCCACTTCACGAATGCCCAGGGCAAACAGGAAACGGGGCAGGCTGGTCTGCTTACTTTTTTCCAGCGCATCCAGCAGGTTTTGTGCCGATTTTTCAGCCATACGATCCAGTTCGGCGACATCTTCAATACGCAGTTGATAAAGATCAGCCACTGTCTTGATCAATCCCTTGTCAACCAACTGTTCCACAATCTTGTCACCCAGACCATCCACATCCATGGCACGACGCGCTGCAAAGTGCTTGATTGCCTCCTTGCGCTGGGCACCACAGAACAGTCCACCACTACAACGCATCACCGCCTCACCCTCGGCTCGCAGAACCTCGGAACCACAGACCGGGCAATGGGTGGGCATGACGAAGGCTTGGGTATCATCCAGCGGACGTTGCCCCAACACCACACTCACCACTTCAGGAATCACATCACCGGCACGACGTACAATCACCGTATCACCCACGCGCACATCCTTGCGCCGAATTTCATCCTCGTTATGCAAGGTGGCATTAGTGACCGTGACCCCGCCAACAAAAACAGGTTCAAGACGTGCCACCGGGGTAATCGCCCCGGTACGTCCTACCTGCACATCAATCGCCAGCACCGTGGTGATCGCCTCCTGTGCCGGAAATTTACGCGCAATCGCCCAGCGCGGGGCGCGGGCAACAAAGCCCATCTCTTGTTGCTGATCGAGGCGATCCACCTTGTACACCACACCATCAATATCAAACGGCAGTTGTTCACGCTGCCCGGTCATCCACTGGTAATGATCCAGACAGGCTTGCTGTCCATTGAGTCTCTTTATGCCAGGGTAGACCCGCATCCCCCAAGCGCGTAATTGATCCAGACGCTCACTATGACGATCAGCCATATCACCCTCGACATAGCCCACGCCATAGCAATACATCTCCAGTGGACGCGTCGCGGTAATACGCGGATCAAGCTGGCGCAGACTCCCTGCTGCGGCATTGCGCGGATTGGCGAAAGGCTTCTGGTCTTGCTCCAACGCTTGCCGATTAAGACGCAAAAAACCCTCATGTGAAATATAAACTTCACCTCGTATCTCTATGATATTTGGCAGGTTGCATCCTAATAAACTCAAAGGTATTGAAGGAATGGTACGAATATTAACCGTCACATCTTCACCCGTAGAACCATCACCACGAGTGGCTGCCCGTACCAATACACCCGCTTCATACAGTAAGCTAATCGCCAGCCCATCGAGCTTGGGTTCAGCCACATAGTCTACCGACTCCACTTCCAGACGCTCACGCACACGACGATCAAAATCGAGAAACTCCTCATCGGAAAAGGCATTGTCTAACGATAACATCGGCAGTCGATGCTGCACCTGGGAGAAGTTTTCCAATGGTTTGCCACCGACACGTTGCGTGGGTGAGTCTGGCGTAATCAGATCGGGATGGGCTCGCTCTAATTCCTGTAGTTCACGTAACAGACGATCATATTCAGCGTCAGGGATATCAGGGGCATCCTGCATGTAATAAAGATTGTCATGATGACGAATCGTCTCCCGCAGATTATGCAGCCTTGATTTTAGCTTTAAATTCATTGATGCCTTGTTAATTTGTTATTTTCGTGTGGCTTTGATGGTGCGTGGTACGCACTACATTAGTCTCAAACGATAGGCCACCACCTCATCACGCAAATGGTCATGCGTCTGTTGCAGGAAAGCACTGCGATGATCATCCAGCACTTCACCATGCAGACATTCGGCTAGTTTTCTGGCGGCTACGACCATTTGATCAAACACCTTAAGCTCATCCATCAAACAAGGCATCTGCAAGAAAAGACTCAGGCCGGGGGTGCTGAATTTATCCATCGTATCGATATCAAAGGTCCCCGGTTCCACCACATTGGCGACACTAAATAGACTGTTACCGGCACTCGTCCCATGTGGATAGGCATGATAAATATTCATATCACCGTAACAAAGACCTGTCTGCTGCATCGCCTGCTGTATATCCTTGCCGGTGAAAAACTGCCCGGATTGTGCCACCACATACAGGACGATCAGCTTTTCTTCCTGCGCTGTGGCGGGCATATCCTGTTCTGTAAATAAATCATCCGACAAAGGTGCTGGAGCCACCTGATCGTCATAATCATCCAGCAAATCAAGCTCATCTTCTTCCTGCTGCAGATCGCCTAACGCGGGATCCGTGTGCCGCATTCGTGCAATCGCCTCAGCACGCTGATTGCGCTCCTGATAAGCCAGCATTCCACGGCGCAACAGAACGATCACGACAATAGCCGCAAGTACAAAAAAGCCCCACCCCATTACACCCATGATTGATTCATCCTATGCCGCAATGATCTTCGTTGCCTCGGCAATATCCACCGTCACTAGACGGGAGACACCCGGCTCACTCATAGTCACACCGCTCAGCTGATGCGCTAATTCCATAGTAATCTTGTTATGCGTAATAAAGATAAACTGCACGTGCTCGGACATTTCCTTGACCATGGCACAAAAACGTCCAACATTGGCCTCATCCAGCGGTGCATCCACCTCATCCAGCATACAGAAAGGCGATGGATTCAGTTCGAAAATAGCAAACACCATCGCTACTGCGGTTAACGCCTTCTCGCCACCCGATAATAAATGAATGGTACTGTTACGCTTACCCGGTGGTCGCGCCATCACGGTGACACCGGTATCGAGAAGATCATCCCCGGTCAACTCAAGATAGGCATGGCCACCACCAAATAAACGTGGGAACATCGCCTGCAAACCGATATTCACCTTATCAAAGGTTTCTTTAAAGCGTGTACGGGTCTCGCGGTCAATCTTGTGGATCGCCTCTTCCAGGGTCTCCAGCGCCTCCACCAAATCAGCATTCTGTGCATCCAGGTAGGTCTTGCGTTCCGACTCTTCCTGAAATTCATCAATCGCTGCCAGATTAATCGGCCCCAGACGCTGTATCCGTTGCGCCAGACGTTCTGCCTCTGCCTCCCATTTATCCAACGCGGCATCCTCGGGCATGGTCTCGAGCAAGGTTTCCAATTCAAAATCGGTCTCGACAATCTGTTCCAGCAGGGTCTTGGCACGCACCACACTCTCCTGACTGGCCATGCGTTCCTGCGCCAACTGATCCCTGGTCACTTGCACCTGTTGTTCCTTTTGCCCGCGTGCCTGTTCATTATTGCGCAGGTCATGCTCGGTGCTTTCAACCTTGCGCCGCGCCACCACTAACTCTGCTTCAACCTCGGAACGTAACTGTAGTTTCTGTTCCAGATCACGCTCCTGCTCCTGTAGCGGTGTCTCACTCTCATCCAGCACCTTACGCAGATCATCACGCCGGGTCTGTAGATGATTACGTTGCCCCTGCATACGTCCAAGCCCTTGCTCAATCGCCTCATGCGAGGTCTTCATAGAACCAATATTCAAGGCAATCGCATGCGCCTTGTCACGATCCGACTGCGCACTGGAACGTGACTGCTCCAGTTGCTCACGCAGTTGTTCACGTCGTTGCTGAAAAATAGTTCGCTCCTGTTCCAGCTGATCCATTGCATCCAATGCCTGCTGCAGATTCACCTGTGCCTGTGCCAGTGCCTCACGATCCTGGGTCTGACGCTGTTGTAATTCACCACTGTCAGTGGATAGATTATCCAGACGCTTACTCACCTGCTCCTGACGTGAACGTCGGGCATTGATCTGTGCATTCAACTCACTGACATGGCGATGCGCCTGATTCACCTTGATCTGTAAATCTTCACGCTGCCGCTCACTTGTCTGTATATCCAGTTGGGTCTGTTCGAGTATCTGGGTCTGGCTCTCGACCAACTGTTTTTGCTCATCAATCTGTGTAGCCAGAGAGGTGATCTCTTTCTCACGCTCCAGTACCCCGGCCTTTTCATCAACATCGCGGGTGACCCGCAACCAACCCGCACTCAACCAGATACCCTGACGCGTAATCACCGACTCATGCGCCTGTAGTGAAGAACGCAAGGCAAGTGCCTGTGCCAGATCCTCAGCCACATACACCCCGCCTAACAAACTCGACATCGACCAGGGTGCTTGTACCAGGTCAGATAATGCCTTGGCATCGGTCGGTGTGGTTATCGATGATGCGGATGTGCCGGTATCAAATAACGCCAACACACCTTCATCCAATTCATTAAGACTATCAGATAACTTATTAATATCATTAACACAAACCGCTTCCAAATAAAAACCGAGAACGGTCTCAACCGCCTTTTCCCAACCAGACTCAACCTGTATCTGCTGTGCCAGACGCGGTGCCTGAGCCAGACCACATTTATCCAGCCAGTGACTAATCGAGGAATTACTCTGCCCCAGGGCGGCCTGCTGCAGTGCATCCAGCGAGGTCTTGCGACCACGAAGATCCTGCTGCTTGCCACGCGCCTCATCCAGTTGCGAGGAATGTTGATGGCGACTCTTACGCGCTTCATCAATATGCTGACGCAGTGCCACCATTTTTTCATCCAGCCCCTGACTATCCTTTTCAGCCTCACCTTGCTGTTGCAATAGATCCTGCAATAGTGATTCCAGATCCTCACCCTGTAGAGATTCCTGCTCCGCCTCCATCTTTGCCAACTGCTCTTGCAGTTGTTTCAACTGACGTTCCAGATGATCAATACGGGTACGTTCAACCTGGGCACGCTGTGCCGGTTCTGCGGCACGCTTGTTATAATCTTCCCACTCGGTCTGCCAGCTCTGCATCGCCTGTTCAACCTGCCTCAAGGCATCACCCGAAGTCTGTTCGGCGACCCGCAACTGTTCCAGCTCAGGCTCTCGCTGCTTCAGATTATCCATCAGTTCTTGCAGACGTTCGCCATCATGCTTGATATGTGCCAACAGCTCATTCCAGGCCTGTTCCATTTGCGTGAGTTCCTGCTGCTGACGTTGGCGATTAGATTTACCATGCTGGATGGTCTCCTCGACACGCGCAATATCCGCGCCCAGACCATAGAAACGTCCCTGCACCTCATTTAATACATCGTTCTCAGAAATGAGTTCGCTGCGTCCCTTTTCAATCTCGGCCTCAATCGCACGTTGTTCCGCAACCACCGCCTCTAGTGCCGTCTCCTGTTCCTTGATGCGCTGCTGAAAACGCTGGTTATCCGTATCCTGTGCCTGGTAACGCAAGGCCAATAACTCTGCACGAATCTTGCGTTCCTGCTGCCTGAATTCCTTGTAGCGTTCAGCGGTTTTGGATTGACGCTGCAACTTCTCCAACTGCTTTTCAATCTCATCAATCAGATCTTGCAGACGATCCAGGTTATCACGCGTATGACGAATCCGTTTCTCGGTCTCCTTACGGCGCTCCTTATACTTGGAGATCCCCGCAGCCTCTTCCAGATAGACCCGCAGATCCTCAGGCCGCGCCTCGATCAGACGTGAGATCATGCCCTGTTCAATAATGGAGTAACTACGTGGTCCAAGACCGGTACCGAGGAAGATATCGGTAATATCACGCCGACGACACTTGGTGCCATTCAGAAAATACTGCGAATGACCATCCCGGGTCACCTGACGCTTGATGGATATCTCGTTATATTGTGCATATTGACCACCAATACGACCCTCACAATTATCGAAGATCAGTTCAATCGAGGCCTGCCCCACCGGTTTACGCGCCGATGAACCATTAAAGATGACATCCGCCATCGACTCACCACGCAGGTGCTTGGCCGAGCTCTCACCCATCACCCAACGCACCGCATCAATAACATTGGATTTACCACAGCCATTCGGCCCGACAATGCCAATCAGGTTGCTAGGGAAATCAATCGTGGTCGGATCAACAAAGGACTTGAATCCGGCTAATTTTATTTTTGATAGTTGCATGGAGAGCGACAATACAAAGGACAGTAAAAATAGGCAAGTAAGAATTTTTCACCTTACGAACTATCAATAGCTTGCGTGTTATTTGTTATGTAAAAAATAGAAAATAGGGCATAATAGCCTCTGTAATTTTTAATATGAATGGAACGACATGAGCACACAAGCAAGCAAAGAACTGGAAACCTTCCCCAACCCTCACCCACAGCGCGACTACACCATCCGTATCGACGTGCCCGAATTCACCTGCCTGTGCCCCAAGACCGGGCAACCGGACTTTGCCACCCTCAATATCGCCTATGTACCGGATCAGGCCTGTGTCGAGCTGAAATCCCTCAAGCTCTACACCTGGTCCTTCCGTGAGGAGGGAGCCTTCCATGAGGATGTCACCAACCGGATACTGAGTGATCTAGTCAAGGCCTGCAACCCCCGCTTCATGCGCCTGACCGCTGAGTTTAATGTCCGTGGTGGCATCTATACCACGGTTGTAGTGGAACACCGCAATCCGGACTGGGTGGCACCAGAAGCGGTGCAGCTGCCATAAACCATAAACCGGGGTCAGACCACGGTTTCCGGGGTTCTGCGACATCAACCGCTGTGGTACGTGCTCGATGGGGACAGAGCCAAAAACCGGCTCTGTCCCCGGGTTGTGCGGGTCTGAGGTCACACTAAACCGGGGACTGATCTTAGGTCTGTTCCCATCGAGCACTTAATAGCATGAACACTTCTCAGCAACCCGCCACTTGGCTTGGCATTGATATCGGCACTTCGGCCTGTCGCATCTGCCTAATTGACGAACAGGGGCATATCCTTGCCCAGACACGTCAAGACCTACCCCCATCCCGGCAACAGGGTAATGAGGTCGAACAGGATCCTGTTGATTGGTGGCAGGCACTGGATACCTGCCTCAGTGAACTGGGTCAACAATATCCACTACAGAACCTACAGGCCATCGCCCTTGATGGCACCTCAGCCACTCTGTTGCTGTGCGATGCCCAGGGAACCGTTCTCAGCCCGGCACTGATGTATAACGACCAGCGTGCACAGCAACAAGCGGCACAGATACAGGCACTGGCAGCCAACCACAATACCGCAGCCAATGCCTTCTCCAGTCCCACCTCCAGCCTGGCAAAACTACTCTGGCTGATCCAGCACGACAAACCCATCACCCCCTTCAAGGCCCTGCATCAGGCCGACTGGCTGACTGGTCATCTGTGTGGTGAATTCCACCACAGCGATGCCAATAACAGCCTGAAACTAGGTTATGATTCTACTTTAAGTTCATGGAATAACCTATTGTTTATAATTGGAATAGATAAGGATAATCTGCCGGATATTCATCTGCCAGGCCAGACTATCAAGAGAATACTTCCCACGCTTGCCAAACGCTGCAATATCAACCCAAAGTGTCAAATCAAGGCGGGCACCACCGACAGTACGGCGGCCTTTATTGCCACCGGCAGCTGTCAGCTCGGTGACGCCGTTACTGCCCTTGGCAGCACCCTGGTGATCAAGATACTGTCAGATCAACCGGTATTTGCCTCTGACTACGGGGTCTATAGTCATCGACTTGGGGATCAATGGCTGGTGGGCGGTGCCTCCAATAGTGGTGGCAACGTATTGAGCCAGTTCTTTAACAATAATGAGATTCAACGCCTCAGCCAACTGATTGACCCACAACAACCCTGCGGACTGGATTATTATCCCCTACCCTCAGTTGGTGAACGTTTCCCGCATAACAACTCACACAAGCAACCCCAGCTTGAACCACGCCCGGCTGACGACTACCTGTTCCTGCAAGGGATGTTCGAGGGTATCGCCGATATCGAATATCAGGGCTATCGCCGATTAGAACAATTAGGCACACCCTACCCCAAGCGAATACAGACCATCGGTGGTGGCGCTAATAATAAAATATGGCAACAGATTCGTAGCCAACGGCTAGGCATCCCTGTACAGCCAGCCAAACAACAGGAGGCCGCCTATGGGGCAGCGCTGTTGGCAAAGAAGTAAACCGGGGACAGACCACGGTTTATTAGCGAAGCATTTCCAAAAAGATGGTAATATAAACCCAAGCAAAAGTATTGGATCACATTTAGTGCGCACTTCTGTTGTTCCAGTTACTGTGGTGCCCAGTTCACAAAAACATCTAATCAATCAAGGAAGATTGCATTATGCCAAGACGACCTCGTATTGTGTTACCTGACACGCCTTTACACATCATTCAACGTGGCAACAACCGTCAACCCTGTTTTTACACCAAAAATGATTATCTGTTTTATCTGGATTGGCTGAAAGAATACGCCGAATTAAGTGTATGTTCTATTCATGCCTACGTCCTCATGACCAATCATGTTCATTTACTACTTACGCCACATAAAAAAGATTCTGTTAGTATTTTAATGAAACGTCTGGGACAGCACTATGTTCAGTATATTAACCGCTCACATCATCGTAGCGGCACATTGTGGGAAGGCCGATTCCGTTCCTGCATCACACAAGAAGAAAATTACATCCTTAACTGCTACCGCTATATAGAATCAAATCCAGTACGAGCATACATGGTCAAGCACCCCGAAGAATATCAGTGGTCCAGTTATCGAATTAATGCACTAAATGATAACTCTGATTTGATTACACCACACGATATTTACAAAGGTCTTGGTCACGATGATAACCACCGCAAACAAAACTATCGCAAACTATTTCAACATCCGATTGACACTGAAATACTTGATAACATCCGTTCTGCAACCAATGGTAACTTTGCATTAGGAACAGACCATTTCAAAGCACAGATTGAATCAATCCTTGGCCGCAGGGTGATGCCGGGGGAATCTGGTCGTCCCAGAAAAAACAGCTAAAACCGTGGTCTGTCCCCGGTTTAAAAAAACTGCCGCAAACGCGCTACCCCTTCCTTTAACCGCTCCATACTCGTGGTATAGGAAAAACGCACATGGGTTGCTGACTCATATTGACCAAAATCCAGACCGGGGGTAATCGCAACACCGATCTCTTCTAACAAAGTATTGGCAAGAGCCATACTGTCATCACTAAATTGTGAACAATCGGCATAAATATAAAAAGCACCTTGTGGCACTACCGGAATAGCAAAACCGATCTCTCGCAGAGCCTCAACCAGATAATCCCGACGTTTTCGAAAGTCATCGCGCCGTTGCTGCAGAATCTCTTGCGTCTCCGGTTTAAAGGCAGCCAGTGCGGCATACTGCGCGGGAGTTGGTGCCGCTAGAAACAGGTTTTGTGCCAGTTTATCCAGCTCTGGCACATAATCCGTCGGTGCCACCAGCCAGCCCAGTCGCCAACCGGTCATGCCATAGAACTTGGAAAAGCTATTCACCACAAACAAATCATCGGCTATCGACAATGCGGTTTGCACACCGTCTTCATAGACCAAACCATGATAGATCTCATCAACAATCAAACGACCTTGCCGCACACTCACTTCATCATATAACCGCTGAAGATGACCCATAGTAATCAAACTACCCGTGGGATTTGAGGGTGATGCCAACATTAAAGCCGTGGTCTGCTCATCCCAATGCTGCTGTAGCTGTTCACACGTTGGTTGATAATTCGATGCCGCCGTCACTGGAATGGCACTCACCTCACCCCCCAACAAATAAACAAAATTACGATTACAGGGATAACCGGGATCGGTCATCATTACTCGCTTACCGGTATCCACCAGCGTTGCCAGTGCTAACAACAAGGCCCCTGATGAACCCGGTGTAATAATGATACGTGCGGCATCGACGGACACTCCATAGTTTTGTTGATAGCTACCCGCAATCGCCTCACGCAAGGCAGGTAGACCCAGTGCTGGAGTATAGTGGGTATGCCCTTGTGCCAGAGCCTGCTGACCAGCCTCCACAATCGGCACTGGTGTCGCAAACGCCGGCTCACCAATCTCCATGTGGACGATATCTCGTCCAGCCGTCTCCAACGCACGCGCACGCGCCAGCAGATCCATCACATGAAAGGGCTGAATCCGATCAAGATGAGAGGCAAGAGGAAATGGTTTTTTCATTAACTACTGACCTATCCTGAAAAAATTAAACCACAGAGGTTTTTGGTGCGTAGTACGCACCCTACCCTGTGGCATATATCAGGTAGGGCGCGCACTGCGCACCAATACCCCTCATCCACCTACGACCCCACGCAAACAATTCAGATCCACCATACCTTCCTTCACCACACCTTCACCAGCAATCACCTGATTAGCCTGTCCCGGCTCACCCAGGTGATCCACCACCAGGGCGGCACCGGTAAAATCATTGCCCTGACAATAATGGCTCACGGTAATCACCGTAGGGATACCACTACCGGTACCCATCGCTGAACGCAGACCATTACTGGAATCCTCCAGGGCTACACATTGCGCAGGCTCCAGTTTCATTTCACGCAAGGTATATTCATAGATATCCGGCGCTGGTTTTTTATCCGGCACCATAGAACCAGCAGCAATCACCTCAAACCAGCTCATACTATCGGGATGCAGGCTCGCCGTTAACAGGGCTTCAACATTCGCCAGGGTCGTGGTGGTCGCAATGGCCAGACGCACACCCGCCGTCCGTGCCTCTTCAATTAAACGCCGAACCCCCGGACGCAGTTGAATACCCCCTGCTGCGGTAGTCGAGGTATAAACCTCTGTTTTAACCTTATGCAACCCAGCAATAAAGCCATCCAGATCATCCGGGCGTGAAAAAGCAGTATTATGCTCATCCAGATACAGGCGAATACGTTCCTTACCACCGGATATTTCCAGTAACACACCATATAATTTCTCTGACCATACCCAATCCAGTCCTGCACGCTTAAACGCCTCATTAAAAGAGATACGATGCACCTCCTCTGTTTCCGCCAGGGTACCATCAACATCAAATAATATTGCTTCCAGATCACTCATTGACTCAATTTCTCCAACATAAATTAAAGTAATTTCTATATGATACGCTAAAAATACAGACAAAAACCGCACCTTTTATCCAGAGAAGCTACAGATCAAAGCATCAATAATACTTGACTCAGACCAGCTCTGCGATGAAACTAGGGCGTTTGATAAAGCCTGATTATTTGCAATACAGAATTTCAGCAGGAGAAGTACATGCCAACGAAGAAGAAAGCGGCAGCTAAAAAGACCATGCCAAAAAAGGCTAGCACAATAAAAAAATCGGCGCCTGAAAAGGTGGTAGCTAAAAAGGAGGCTCCAAAAAAGGCTGTGGCGAAGAAAACCGCTCCCAAGAAGGCTGGCACGACTAAAAAACGTGCCGTCAGCACCGATACCCCATTGAATCATGGCATTTCTCCCTACAAAGAGAAAAAAGGCGAAGAATACATGAACCCTGATCAGGTTGAGCACTTCCACAAGATCCTGCTCACATGGAAGAGTGAGTTAATGGAGGAAGTGGATCGCACCGTACATCACATGCAAGATGATGCGGCTAACTTTCCTGATCCCAATGATCGTGCCACCCAGGAGTCCGAGTTCAGCATGGAGCTGCGTACTCGTGACCGTGAACGCAAACTGATCAAGAAGATTGATGAATCCATTGAATTACTGGAACACGAAGACTACGGATACTGTGACTCCTGTGGTGTCAAAATTGGTGTGCGCAGATTAGAAGTACGCCCAACAGCAACCCTCTGTATCGACTGTAAGACCCTTGATGAGATCCGTGAAAAGCAGTCTCGCATGTAACACATCAACAGGGTAGCAGTGAAACAATATACCGGTAGATTCGCCCCTTCTCCAACTGGTGATCTACACTTCGGCTCACTGATCAGCGCACTCGCCAGCTTTCTTGATGCCCGTGCACAACAGGGCAAATGGCTTGTCCGTATTGACGATCTGGATCGCGAACGAAGCATTTCAGACAGTGCTGATAACGTCCTGCGTAGCCTGGAACGTCTCAGCCTGCACTGGGACGATTCAGTCCTCTATCAACGCCCACGCAGCGATATCTACCAACAAGCATTACAACAACTCATCGACCAGTCCAGAGTATTTCCTTGCACTTGTTCACGCCATGATATCCGTCAACAGGAAAACAACCTCTATCCCGGTACCTGCCATAACAGGCCTTTCGATCCTCGACATAAACAGAGCTGGCGCCTGTATGCCCATGACCGAATCATCCGCTTTAACGACCGCCTGTTTGGTAATTACCAACAGAACATCAAGCAGGATATCGGTGACTTTGTTATTGTCCGAGCCGATGGCACCAGTAGTTACCATCTGGCTACCGTCATTGATGACCATGAACAAGGCATCACGCATGTGGTACGTGGCCACGACCTGATAGACTCCACACCCCGGCAGATACTCCTGCAACAAACCCTGACCCTGCCTACTCCCCGTTATCTACACATCCCTGTTGCCATTAACGCCGTGGGTGAAAAACTGGGTAAACGCCACCAAAGCCTGTCCCTGGATCAACAAAGCCCTACCGGATTGATTCTGGATGCGTTACGATTCCTGCATCAAGCACCGGAACAGGCGCTGGAAGAAGCATCACTCGAAGAAATTCTGGCGTGGGCTATCCAACATTGGAATGTAAAGACTATCCCCGCTAACGGTACACAACAAATTTAACAAGGAACCAAGATGTCAGAAAACAAGGTCTATCAAGCATCCGACGAATTTATTGCTCATGCACTCATTGATAATGATACTTATCTGCGTATGTATCAGGAATCCATTGATGACCCTGACAACTTTTGGGCAGCACAGGCCACACAACATCTGGACTGGTTTCAACCCTGGGACAAGGTCTCTGAACAAGATTATCACAAAGGCCATATTCGCTGGTTTGAGGGCGGTAAACTCAATGTCTGCCATAACTGCGTAGATCGTCACCTGGAAACCCGCGCTGATCAGACCGCCATTATCTGGGAAGGCGATGATCCCGGCGACTCACTCAATATCAGTTATCGGGAACTGCATGAGCAAGTCTGCCGCTTCGCCAATGTACTCAAACAACGCGGCGTTAAAAAAGGAGATCGTGTCTGCATCTATATGCCGATGATCCCGGAGGCCACCATGGCAATGCTCGCCTGCGCCCGTATCGGTGCAGTGCACTCTGTCGTCTTTGGTGGCTTCTCTCCTGAATCATTAAAAGATCGTATTCTCGACTCGGATTGTCGTCTGGTCATCACCGCAGATGAAGGAGTGCGTGCGGGCAAACACATCCCGTTAAAGGCCAATACTGATCGCGCCCTGGAGTCCTGCCCCAATGTCCACACCACCCTGGTGATCCGTCGTACCGGTGGTGATATTGACTGGCATAACACCCGCGATGTCTGGTATCACGAGGCTATAGCCACTGTCTCCGCAGACTGTCCGGTAGAGATCATGGATGCCGAAGACCCCCTGTTTATCCTTTACACCTCCGGTTCCACCGGCAAACCCAAGGGCGTACTCCATACTAGCGGGGGTTATCTACTCTTTGCTGCCATGACTCATCGTTATGTATTCGATTACCACGATGGCGATATCTACTGGTGTACCGCCGATGTCGGTTGGGTGACCGGCCACTCCTATATTGTGTATGGCCCATTAGCCAATGGTGCCACCACTCTGGTATTTGAGGGTGTCCCCACCTATCCCAATGCCTCACGTTTCTGGGATGTGATCGACAAACATCAGGTCAATATCTTTTATACCGCCCCCACTGCCATCCGCGCACTCATGTGTGAAGGTAACGAACCGGTTACGCGTACCAGCCGTCAATCACTGCGTTTATTAGGCAGTGTTGGCGAACCCATCAATCCAGAAGCATGGGAATGGTATTACCGGGTTGTCGGTGAGCAACGCTGTCCAATTGTCGACACCTGGTGGCAAACCGAGACCGGCGGCATCCTCATCACCCCATTACCCGGTGCTTCCCGCTTAAAACCCGGCTCGGCAACCCGTCCCTTCTTTGGTATAAAACCGGCACTGGTTGATAGTGAAGGTGCTTTTATTGAAGGAGCCAGCAATGGCAACCTGGTCATTACCGGCTCATGGCCTGGGCAGATGCGTACCCTCTACGGCGATCATCAGCGTTTTATTGATACCTATTTCAGCACCTATCCAGGGCTCTACTTTACCGGTGACGGTGCCCGTCGTGATGAGGATGGTGATTACTGGATTACAGGGCGCGTCGACGACGTACTGAATATATCGGGGCATCGTATGGGCACCGCTGAGGTCGAAAGTGCACTGGTGCTGCATGAAGCCGTAGCAGAAGCCGCCGTGGTCGGCTTCCCACACGATATCAAAGGTCAGGGCATCTATGCCTACGTTACTCTGATTAAAGGCATAGAGACCTCGAATGAGCTACTCAATGAACTGATTGCCCTGGTGCGCCAGGAGATAGGAGCGATTGCCAAACCGGATATCATTCAGTGGGCCCCCGCCCTGCCGAAGACACGCTCCGGCAAGATCATGCGTCGCATCCTGCGCAAGATTGCTGCCAACGAGATCGACCAATTAGGCGACACCTCAACCCTGGCAGACCCTGCCGTGGTCGATGATCTGATTGCTAACCGAATAATCATCGATAGCGTTTGCCAACCACACGCATAAACCGGGGACAGACCACGGTTTATGTCAATAAACCGTGGTCTGTCCCCGGTTTAAAAAACAGGATGCCGACACGTTGAATATGATCAACGAGATCCTGATTTTCGATAGTGAGATACAAGCAAAGATCAATCTTGTAGGGTAACAGCAAATCATCCAAGTCATTTTCTATTCGGGTCAGTTGTGATTGACTCAGCAGATCACCCATAATTGTTAAATCAATATCAGAGCCGTTACGATAATCACCTTTCGCACGGGAACCATATAAAAAAACCTGATCAATCTCTGGATACCCGGAAAACACCTGTTGTATTTTTTTTATTGTTTCAACTGACAGACCAGTCGATTGCAGCTCACTCACAGCTTACGCAACTTCTTCTCAAACACCAGAAACAGGGGATAATATGCTGAAGTAGTTTTCTCTATCACCTCGTTAACAGTGGCCTCATCATAAGTATGCACTGCCTTGTTACGGGTCTTTATCATATCCATCCAGACATCACCATCACTGATCAGGTTGTTCTGAAAGGCCTCACGGGTTGCATCCCGGGAACCCATAATACTCGCATCACCCTGATAGATAAAATAATCCCGCATCACCTTCCATGCCAGCTCATGAGTAAACTCAAAGGTCTTGACGAAGCCCTGTTTTTCAAGATTAGTCAACGCACGCTGTTGCCGAATATTAACCGCCTCTGTCAACTGAGCCAGCGCATTAGAAAAACTCTGAAAACGCTGTCGCCAACGAATATCTACATCACCCATCCTGTCACCCTGCCATTATGAGGATAGTATAGCAATTCCTTCAACGTGTAGACCCCAAAAAATAAAAAGTGTAATAAATACCAACTTTTATTACCCATATCTTTACAGTTCATCCATCTCCCATTTATTGATATATATAACACATTGATAGCAATCAAAAAAATACATTAAAATGATTATTGCTTTATTTCCTAGTAGATTAAAATAAATGAGACTCTGGGCCAAAAGGAGAATAAGACAATGAAACACCCACTATCTTTTATCTATTGCCTGATACTTACTTTGTGTATCCAGTCAACAGTGGCCGCGACCCGTTCCTTTGACAATGGCGCAGGTAACAACGACTGGTTCAATAGCACCAACTGGTTATCGAACAGTACGCCCGCAGAGACAGACAATCTTTATGTGCGTCTGTGGGCACCGGTTGCGAACAGCAATGTGATCACAGATGGTGGTGGTTCCATCGCCCTGGAGAGCACAAAGGGTTCCACCTCAGTATGCCGGAAATAGCTTTGACCTCCTGGTGGCAGAAACCATCATCGGAGAATTTAGCCTCATCAATCTAAGTCTACTGGATGCCGGTCTGATATGGGATCTGACCTATATCTTGGATGATTTCGGCACCGACATCCTGCGTCTCAGTGTACTATCCACCTCTGCCGTACCGATTCCATCCGCCATCTGGTTGTTCGGCTCCGGTCTCATTGGTCTTATCAGCATGGCGCGACGACGGAAATCATAGAAGATAAACAGGGACAGACCTCAGGTCTATCCCCTTATGCTTCTAACTAATTTTGAGTAAAGATCTCCAACACTGACTCAGACTGTAGCTAATCAAATAGGCCGCCCAAACCACTTCCTTATCGCTGTCCTTATCAACATCCAACAGCAGTGTCTGTAATTCAACGATCTCACGGTGTAATTTTTCTCTATCCTTAATCTTCATCGCATCTCTCCATGATTTGCACTAACAACACCAATACACATCTCTGTGCTATTATTTATAACTTATTGATATTTATAGCTAAAATATTACATAATATATGTAGTTATTGCATATATTATGTAATTCATTATACATATAATATGCAAGCGGTGTAAAGATTGAACAAATCAGAGTTAAAAATACGGGATATTTTCGATCGCATACGTGAACGTGAAGGCGTGCAAAGTGACAGCGATCTAGGTGACATACTCCATATAAGTCCTCGCAATATAGTCGACCGTAAACAGCGTAATTCAATCCCCTGGGATGAGTTGTACCAATATAGTCAGGTTAAAAACATCTCCTTCGACTGGCTAATTAAGGGTCAGACCGTGATCCTTGAAGGCGATACCCTCTATACCCTGCCAACCAATCAGGACATCATCTACACCCTGGCGGCACAGATTTATCAAACAATAAATGATGAACAGCGCATACTCAGCACAGAGAAGTTTCAACGTATCCTGCAACTATTGCACCGTGAGATGATTGATCACAAATTAAACCAGGTGCCAACAGCAAAGATTCGAGAGATCATACACCTGGCAGAGTAAAACCGGGGACACCACGGTTTATTCGGTTTATGTCAATAAACCGTGGTCTGTCCCCGGTTTTGCACTAATCGTCAGGCTGGGGCATGGGCAGACCGGCAAGTTTGCACAACTCATGGACAGGATCATTGTTGAATAAACTATAGATATGCTGTTCATAGGCCTTCTGCTCATGAAAACGCACATTCTTTCGGCCCAGATCTCGAACCATCTGATGCATGGTCGGAGCTGCCATATTGGCGATATGACTTTCACGGAAGTAATAAATTAGCTCCCAGTGATCATTATAGAGTTTCAGATTATCACGCTCGGCAATCTCTGAGGCATAGTCTTCGCTCCAGTCGGCCATATTAAAAAGAAAGCCCTGGTAATTCGTTTCAATCGTTCGTCCAGCAATGTTCAAGGTCATACCCCAATCTCCTGTCAGCTTATAATACCTTATTATTTTAGTATGGTATTAATGATTGTCAAGATTATAGGTGCAAAAAAAAAGGTGCGCATTGCGCACCATTGTTAAAACCGGGGACAGACCACGATTAACCCCAGCGTGCCTATGGTACGCTGGGGTTAATCGT